>CALXEM010000129.1 GCA_944387335.1 uncultured Clostridia bacterium
GGAGAGCACTGAGCGACAGCATAAAATTAAAACAGCAATCCGCGCCGAAAGGGAAATGGACAGCTTTGCCTATGAAGTGCATGTAAACGGCAGAAAGTATGACCGAAAATTAAAACGTATGGGCAAAAGCCGGTAATTTTTAAGAGAACATATGTTTAATTGCACGTTTTACATTGAATATATTATAATGATTTAAAAGTTTAAGTGCTTCGATGTATCGTGAAAACAAGCTTAACTTTTAATATTCAGTACCACAATCAAAACTACTGCTGAAATGAGGTTTTGAAGATGATATATACAGACAATGTAAAAAAAGCCGCGCTGATAGCATATGAAGCTCATAGCGGCGCATTTGACAAAGCAGGCATGCCCTATATTTTTCATCCGATTCATATAGCTGAACAGATGGACGACGAGGACAGCGTTATAACCGCGCTTTTGCACGATGTCATAGAGGACAGCAGTATTATCCTCGAGGACATTGAGCACGCCGGTTTCAGCGAAAATGTAAAAAATGCGCTTGAGGCCATAACTAAAACAGCTGGTGAGAGCTATTTTGAATACATAGGCAGAGTAAAGCAGAACACTCTTGCCGCAAAAGTAAAACTGTGCGACTTAAAGCACAACTCGGATATTTCGCGTATATCAAATCCGAGCGAAGAAGATTTCAGACGCTTGGAAAAATATAAAAAGGCCATTGAGATATTAGGTGAATAAAAATATGAAAAGAGAGCTTGGAATTGCCAGATGCGGATTGGCATGCTGTCTGTGTTCTGAAAACTCAACATGTTCCGGATGTGATTCAGGAGAATGTCCTGATAGAGAATGGTGCGAAAACAGGAAATGTTCAATATCAAAATCCGTTGCGCACTGCTATGACTGCGATGAAAAATGCAGAAAGGGAATATTAAGCAAAATCAAACCATATGCTTTTACTGTGTTTGCGAAAAGATATGGTGAAAATAAGTTTTTAGACTGCCTTGAAAGAAACGAAAAAAACGGTATTGTATATCATCGTGACGGTATAAACGGAGATTACGATGCTTTTACAAATGTAGAAGAACTAATAGAATATATAAGAACAGGAAAAAATAAATAATGCAAAAACAGCCTGTAAACCGTAAAGTGCGGTTAAACAGGCTGTTTTTGCGTTTATAGTAAAAGAGATAAAAAAGAAGATAGCTTATTTATGCCATACATTTAACGAGTACGGCTTTCTGTGCGTGGAGTCTGTTCTCCGCCTCTTCGAAGATTTCGTCAGCGTGTGCCTCAAATACTTCGGCGGTTATTTCCTCCTCGCGGTGGGCAGGCAGACAGTGCAGAACCATTGCGTTTTTGTTAGTATAGGACATTGTCTGAGCGTTTACCTGATAGTTTTTGAATATCTTTTTTCTTTCCTCAGCTTCGGATTCCTGTCCCATTGAAGCCCACACATCTGTGTAGACTACGTCTGCACCAGCTGCGGCTTTTTGAATATCGTCTGTGCAGAGAAAATCACCGTTTTCATCTGCCCATTTCATAAGCTCGCTGTCAGGCTCATAGCCTTTAGGGCAGGCAACAGATACAGCCATTCCCATTTTAATGCAGCCTACAATGAGTGAATTTGTCATGTTGTTGCCGTCGCCTATGTAGCAGAGTTTTTTGCCTTTGAGTGAGCCGAGTTTTTCACGGATTGTCATAAGGTCTGCCAGCACCTGACACGGGTGGCAGTAGTCTGTAAGTCCGTTAATTATCGGAATAGAGCCGTATTTTGCCAGATCCTCAACCTCGCTCTGGTCAAAGGTACGTATCATTATTCCGTCAAGGTATCTTGAGAGAACTCGAGCTGTGTCCTCAACAGGCTCGCCTCTGCCTATCTGCAAATCACGTGAGCTCAAAAACAGTGCTGAGCCTCCCAAATCGTACATACCGACTTCAAAGGATACACGTGTTCTTGTAGATGATTTTGAGAATATCATTCCGAGTGTTTTGCCTTTTAAAAGGTGGTGCTCCACACCGTTTTTCTTTTCATATTTAAGCTGATCAGCGGTATCGAGTACTTCCTTTATTTCCTGAGCCGACCAATCCATAAGCTTTAATAAATGTTTTGTATTTTTCATAATGCACATACCTCTTTTATCGTATTTACGGCTTTTTCCAACTGCTCATATGTTATACTAAGCGGCGGAAGAAGTCTAATTTTATCCTTAGCCTTTAACACTAAAACGCCTTTTTCGCGGCAGAGTGAAACAACATCATCGGCGTTTTTGGTTGCCTTTATGCCTATCATAAGTCCGAGTCCCGAAACGGATTCAACACCGTCGGCGCAGGAAAGTTCATTCTTTATAAATTCGCCTTTTTTGGTGACTTCGTTCATCAGATTATCGTCAAGGCGTTTCATAATGCTTGCAGCGCCGGCACAGCAAATAGGATTACCTCCGAAAGTAGAGCCGTGAGTTCCCGCAGACAAAATGCCCTTTACCTTTTCTCCGAACATAGTAGCGCCTATCGGAAGTCCTCCACCGAGACCTTTAGCAGTTGTGACTATATCAGGCATAATTCCGCTGTGCATATATCCGAACAGCTTGCCTGTTCTGCCGTTACCTGTCTGGACCTCGTCGACGATGAGGAGCATATTATGCTCGTCAGTCAGTTTTCTGAGCGCTTTTACAAACTCAAAGTCAAGCGGCATAACTCCGCCTTCGCCCTGTATTGTCTCAATCATTACAGCGGCGCATTTATTTTCTGATATAATTTTTTTTACATCGTCAATGTTGTTTGCCTCAGCGTATACAAAGCCCTCTGTCAGCGGTAAAAAGTCCTTGTGAAAGGCGTCCTGTCCTGTTGCGGCTATTGTGGCAAGAGTTCTGCCGTGAAAGCTGTTTTTGAGAGTTACTATATTGTAGTATTCATCGCCTAAGTTTTCCTTGCCGTATTTTCTGGCGGCTTTGATGGCGCATTCGTTTGCCTCAGCGCCGGAATTTGAGAAGAATACCTCTTTAAATCCAGTTTTCTGGCAGAGTATCTGAGCAAGCTCGGCACACGGCTGGGTGTAAAAGAGGTTTGATGTGTGCTGTAATGTATTTATCTGCTGTATTACGGCGTTCTGCCATACACTGTCGCATATTCCGAATGTGTTTACGGCAATTCCAGAGCCCATGTCGATGTATTCCTTGCCGTCCTCGTCCTTTAGCATTGCACCTTTTCCGCTTGTAAGAACAACGGGGAAACGCGCATATGTAGGAGCTATATATGTGCTGTCGAGCTGTTTAATGTCCATAGTTTCCTCCTGATACAAACATTGTGCCGATACCCTCGTCGGTGAGCATTTCTATAATTATTGAATGGGGGATTCGTCCGTCTATGATAAATACACGGTTTACACCGCGCCTTACTGCCTCAATACAGCATTCAACCTTTGGTATCATACCGCCTGAAATTATACCCTCGCGCATAAGCATCGGTGCTTCGCTTACATATATCTTCGATATGAGAGTGGACGGGTCGTCTTTATCCCTTAAAATACCGCTTATATCAGTCATCGAGATAAGGCTCTCAGCTTTAAGCTCGGCGGCAATACGTGATGCGGCGGTGTCAGCGTTGATGTTGTATACGTTTCCCTCATCATCGCAGCCGACTGTCGATACGACCGGTATATATCCTTTTTCGAGTACGTCCAAGATGGGGGAGACATTCACATCAGTTATCTCGCCGACATATCCTAAACGCTCGTCTAATTTTTTCGCCTTTATCATTGAGCCGTCAAGACCGCACAGTCCGATGGATTTACCGCCCTTTGACTGCAAAAGTCCCACAAGGCTTTTGTTTATCTTTCCCGCAAGCACCATCTGTACTATCTCTGCGGTTTCCTTGTCGGTTACGCGCAGACCGTCTACAAATTCTGTCTTTTTGCCTGTTTTGGTGAGCATTTCGGTAATTTCAGGACCGCCGCCGTGTACAAGCACAACCTTTACGCCTATAAGGCTCAGCAGTACAATGTCGCCCATAACTGCGTTTTTCAATTCCTCGTTTATCATGGCGTTTCCGCCGTATTTTACAACGAGGATTTTATTGTTGTATTTCTGAATATAGGGCAGAGCGTGTATCAAAACCTCTGCACGCTGAGCATTTGTCAGTGATGACGTTATCATAAAATCCTATCTCCTTTAAAAAATCTCTCTTACTTTAAAATTTAAAACCGTAAGCTTTAACTATCAGGTACGGTAATCACCGTTAATCTTTACATAGTCATATGTTAAATCACAGCCCCACGCGGTAGCGCAAAATTCTCCGCTGTTTAAATTGACGAGGATTTCAATTTCCTTTTCGAGCAAAACTTTCTTTGCAATTTCCTCGGAGAAGTCTATTCCAGAGCCATTTTTACACACATCGACTACTCCCGCACTGCTTTTAAACGAAACGTCTATCAGCGTTACGTCGATGTCACAGCCTGCATAACCCAAAGCGCACAGCACACGTCCCCAGTTGGCGTCCGAGCCAAACATTGCGGCTTTTACAAGGGAAGAACATATAACAGATTTTGCCGCTGTTTTTGCTATATCGAGTGAACTTGCGCCGCTTACAGTACATTCAATCAGCTTGGTGCAGCCTTCGCCGTCGCCTGCGAGTATTTTGCAGAGTTTTACGGTTACGCTGTTTAGAGCTTTCATAAATATTTTAAAGTTTTCGTCATCAGATGTTATCTCAGAGTTTTCTGCAAGTCCGTTTGCCAAAACTATCGCCATATCGTTTGTTGAGGTGTCGCCGTCAACGCTGAGCATATTAAAGCTGCCCTGAACATCTGTCGAAAGCGCCTTTTGAAGCATTTGAGCGCTTATGGCAACATCGGTGGAGATAAACACAAGCATTGTAGCCATGTTAGGGTGTATCATTCCCGAACCCTTTGCAATTCCGCCGAGGCGGCATACCTTACCGTCTATTTCAAACTCAACAGCAACTTCCTTTTCGACTGTGTCAGTGGTCATAATCGCCTGTGCGGCGTTAGTGGAGTTGTTGTATGATAAATCGTTTACAAGAGCGGACATACCGTTTTTGATAGGTGTAATGTCGAGCACTTGACCGATAACGCCTGTCGATGCTACAAGCACATCATTTGAGTTTATTCCAATCGCTGAAGCGGTCAGACAGCACATGGTCTCGGCTTTTTCAATGCCGTCGGCGTTGCAGGTGTTGGCGTTGCCGCTGTTGCAGATAACAGCTGAAGCTTTATTGTCAGACAGGTGATTTTTTGTAACAAGAAGCGGAGCACCCTTTACAAGATTCTGCGTATATACAGCCGCCGCTGTTGCAGGAACGTCACTTGTTATAAGCGCTAAGTCCTTTTTGGTTTTGTTTTTCCTTATTCCGCAGTGAATACCTGCCGCTTTAAATCCCTTTGCGGCACATACGCCGCCAGTTATGTATTTCATATTTTTAAACCCTCTTTTTTATCTCTTAAAATTCTATCTCTTTTATAATTTAAAAAATATTCAGCGATGTCTCGGGAGCTATTCCCATTGATATGTTCATGCACTCGATAGCGGCTCCGCAGGCGCCTTTTCCGAGATTATCATATACAGCAGTCAGAATTATGCGCTCGTCGTTTCCGTATGCGCTGATAAGCATACAGTCTTTTTGAGAAAGCGTCGCCGCAGACAGAAATCCGGCTGTGTCGCTGTTTTGAGTACATCGGACTATTTTGCCGTCCTCTTTGTAAAGTGACTTATATATCTTGCAAATATCATCTATACCCGCGCCGTTTAGCTGCGAAGTGAACAACGGTACTGTAACCTCCATACCGCTGTAAAAGTCAGCGACGATAGGGGAGAATACAGGAGCATTTTCAATGCCGCATATTGTCTTCATTTCAGGCAAGTGCTTGTGCGACTGTGAGAGTGCGTATTGTCTCGGAGCGTTTAAAAGCTCAGAACGCTCATCGCTATCATAGTCTGCTATCATGCTTTTTCCGCCGCCGCTGTA
>CALXEM010000130.1 GCA_944387335.1 uncultured Clostridia bacterium
CATAGATTTCCATATCTCCTATCATCTGAATCCTCGGAGCCTTCATTATAATATCTGCCGGTATGCCCCAGAACTCTGCGAAAGCGTTCTTGGTCTCTTTTTTCATACTCCGCGCTCCTTTGCTGCCGGATACTTTTTCTTATATGATCCGGCTTTATTATATCATATTCATATATCTATATATTTATATGGTTTTGTAAATTTTTATACATAAAATAAAAAAATACTTGCATTTTTACTTTGTTTATGATATAATTAACGTAAAGAATTAAAGATATATTATCTAAATTTCTTACAGTATCATGAAGGAGGTGTTTTTTCATGGCATACGCTATTTCTGATGATTGCATCAGCTGCGGAGCATGTGCGGCTGAATGTCCTGTAAGCGCTATAAGCGAGGGTGATTCAAAATATGTTATTGACGAATCTGCTTGCATAGAGTGCGGTGCATGTGCCGGTGTTTATCCGGTAGGCGCTCCTGCTCAGGCGGAAGTTTATTTAATAAAAGAGCATGGCGGACAAATCTTTTTAGGTTTGCCCGCTTTTGTTTATTGTAAATCTTTGCATAACAAAAAGCAGGAGCAAATGCCGAAAAATATGGTTTTTGCTCCTGCTTTTTGTATTAATTCAGATTAAAAGGATAAAAATGATACTGCTGTATATTTCTATTCTTCTCCAATATATATATTTTCTGCCTGATAACAATTGTCTTTTAAACATTTCAGATGACAAAATACTTGCTGGTCTTCTTGTTCATCCTCGTTTTCCCAATTTGTTGTTATTAATAAAGATGTTACCTTTTCTTTATCATTATTAATTGATTTGCCGCAAAAAATACACTGAAATTCATTCATTTATTTTACCTCCAATTATAATTTTTCGTTAATCTTTCCAAAGCTTTTTGATTGATATTTTTCAATGCAGTTATAATACCTTTATCACCTTCAACAATGACATTGAATCTTCCATTCGATATTTCCTTTATATATACTTTTGCACCATCACCCTGAGTTTTTATATTTGTCGTATTTTTTGTGTTAGAAATATCGCTATTAGAAAATCCGCGTTCTTTTAATCTTTCGCTCCCATGTTTGGTTGTTCTGGAACCTTTTGTATTTCCAAAATTTCCTCCCATTCCTCCGCCCATCAGGAAGTCACCTGCCTTCTGGACTTTGAGATTTCACTTTCGAACTCAATGATATTTATGCTGCTGTCCTTATACGGCTTAAATATGTTGTCCGGTGCCGCTCCGTATACTATTATTGTTTTTGGGGACAACCGTTTTACAAGCTCCGAAAGCCCAGCTTTGAAATATTCTTTGTCCTCTCTGCGTTTGATACACCCATGTGTTCCTATGGCAACTGTTTTATTCTTTTCGATACCGTCAAAACAAAATCTATATGTACGCTTATCATTAAAACGAACATTCGGAATGACTTCAACACCGTTATTTTGCAGCCATACCGCCAAAGCGTGACTGCGATATGTATTCCACATCTGCATACACAACGGCATATTTCGGTACAGGCTGAAATCAGGTGATATTACTCCTCTGAATTTTTTCAGCTTTTTTACATATGCCTTTGGATTGTTCCATAATCTTTCAAAATTCTTATCATGCTCATAGAACACTACCCATTGATCATAATCGTTCATATTCCGCGCCATCGCCTTTGAAAATGTGATCACTCGATTTGGAATATGTGTGCTTGTTTTTATACAAGGCATTTCAAATATTCCGTCATAATCTGCATTTCCAACCAAAAAGGCATGGAATACATCATAAACCGTATTAAAATTTTTATTATTCATTTACTATATCTTGCCTCCGTAAAAAAAATTTTTATTCAGAACAGAAAAATTTATCCAGAACTATTGATTTTTCTTTACGGATATGCTAAAATATAACCATGGTTAAGAGGTGTGCTTTTAGCATATCCGAGATTGACACATTAAACTGCTGCGCCAACAGCTTTTTAATGTGTTTTTCTTTATCTATGTAAATCCCATTTTGATACCCCCTTTGTTAAATGGCGACGCCGAAAAGATTGCAAAGTTTAATTTCATAACTTGCGTAATATGCTCCACCGTATTTAAGCCACTTGTTATAAAACGACAATGCATATTTTGCCGCTTCATAGCTTATTTCAAAACACTCGGCAATTTCACGCGAAGTTTTCAAATTTAGCCTGTGTATTAAAACAGGTGGAGCGAGTGCAAACTTTGCAAAAAACTTAGCTTCTGCCTCGGCAAGCTCACTATCCTCGGTATGGTCAAGCACAATGTGTCCATTTTCATGCATAATTGTATTATTTATCCGACCATATGGCTTGCTGTCATTATAAAATATATACCATTTTCCAGTCTTCATTTTTATCGAAAAACCGTCCTCACTTCTTTTTATCATAAGCTCCTGTGTGCTTTTTGGATATGCAGAGTAAGGAATCACTTTAACTCCCATTTTGGCTGCTATTTCAAAACCACTTATAGGCGTACAATGTATATCAAGTCCTTCAAATAAATTAACAACAGTTTCTTTTATTTCTTCATATCTTGCGC
>CALXEM010000131.1 GCA_944387335.1 uncultured Clostridia bacterium
TTAGAGGCCTGAACATTCTCTATTTTACCAGAAAGGATGTTTCTTTGCTTAAGCTTTAATCCACCCGCATAGCGGGCGGTTGTTAAACTTTCGCATTCTGCGAAAGTTCTTTGCTAAAGCACTAATACAAACAAAAAGCTCGGTTTTAAATTTAACCGAGCTTTTTTATTTATTCAAATTTAATATTAGCGCTTTCATAAGCTGATATTGCGGCTTTCAAAGAAACGGTCATGTTTTCCCCGTTTTCGTCGCTCACTGCAACAGAGCTTTCAATAACACCCGAATCTCGCAGCATTGCTATATCTGCTTTTTGAAAATCCATTTCAATTTTCTCACTTATTTTATCGCCGGAAGTTTTAAATGAATATGCTACTCCCTGCATTTGATTATATATTTCCTGCTGTTGTTTTGCCAGCTGCTCTGCTGTATCAGCTGTGATGTCCTCGCCGAGAGCGCTGTACGGCGTTTCTTTCTCAATTAGCTGTTTTACAACGTTGTCGTCCTTATATGTAAGCGTTATTTTTATATCCTGACCGTTTATACTTCCGCTTCCTGTCGTCGTTTCATACCCGTTACATCCGGTTAAAAATATGGCAGTTGCAAATAAAACTGAAAAAATTACTTTTTTAATCTTCATTTATGTACTCCTAAAAAATATAATTCTTAAATTATATTACACCAATATACACATACCGTCAATTCAAGTTTGTATTGTGTCTTTTATAATAACTATATGCTATAACACATAAAATTATCTGTACAGCAGTGGATATAGGCGTTCCCAAGCCTATCTGAAAAAGTGTTGCTCCGTTCAATCTGCTCATTAAAAATACAACAGGAATTCTCACACAAAAAGCTCCTATAACACCCTGAAGCATTACAAACACTGTTTTGCCCAATCCGTTAAAATAACCCACAAAGCAGAATAATACAGCGGTCAGTATACAGTCTATTGCATAAGCTTTGAGGTATTCATGAGACGCTGATATTACAGACAACTCATTTGAAAATATCGACGACAGTCTGTCTCCTGCCAAAAACGCCAGAGTACCCATAATAAATCCTGCTATCAATGCAGTCGATATACCGCAGAACAGTGCTTTTTGTGAACGGTGATATAATCCCGCTCCATTATTTTGCGCTACAAAAGCTGAAATTGACTGCATATATGCGGAGGCAACAAGCATTAAAAATACGCACACCTTTTCCGCAACTCCTACGGCAGCTGATTGCGTAACACCCATGTCGTTGACTATTATCTGTATAAACAAGAACGAAAATTGTACAAGCATTTCCTGCAAGGCAATAGGCGTACCGACAAGCAGTATTCGTTTGACGTAATATTTTTCTAATCGTATATATTTTCTTGAAAAGTCAAAAGACAATTCCCTTTTTGATATAAACCAAATTGAAAAAATAACACTTACCGCCTGTGCAAAAACGGTTGCCACTGCTGCTCCGGCGGCCCCCAGGTGAAATACCCCAACAAGCAGTAAATCTCCTAAAATATTTATTACACATGCAATAGCTACGGTTATAAGCGGTGTTTTTGAATCACCTATACCTCTGAATATAGCTCCGATTAAATTGTAAGCTACTATGAAAATTGTTCCGATACCGCATATTTTTATATAATTACTTGTCTGTTCAAAAGCTTCTGAAGGAGCGTGCATAAAATTTGCAAGCAAATGACTGAAAGGAACAGTAAATACAGTTACAATTATTGCAGCTATTGCAAAAATACATATTCCATTCCCTATTCCGTGCCCTGCCTCATCTCTTTTTCCGGCACCGATTGCATCTCCTACAAATACCGTTATTCCTACTGACAATCCCGTTACTATCATCGTTATCATATTGAAAAGCTGACTTCCGCTCGCAACTCCCGACTGCTCATTTGTACCGGCAAATTGTCCTACAATAATTAAGTCAGCCGCGCCGTACATTGCCTGTAAGAAAAGCGCCAGCAATACCGGAAACGCAAAAGAAATCAATGAATTTAATATTTTCCCTTCCAGCAAATTTTTCTCTTTCACCTTTTATCACCATTCCTAAATATTTTTATTTAAATTCAAAAAAGCCGGATAAGAAAACGGGAATTTCACCCGTCATCTTATCCGGCTTATAACCTCAAGTGTTATTTGCCCTCCGATGAGCCAAAACAATACTATCACATTAAAGCACAAATGTAAAGATACATATAATCAAAAGATACCAAAATTTTTAAATGTTCTCATAAGGTTATTCACAGTCAGAGCCAAATCGCTTTTTGCGCGCAGTTTTGCCTGAGAATACGGCACAGCGACGCGGTTTATGCTGAATATAGCGCTTACTCCCTCATCATATGCCGCTTGAATATCGTCTCCTATATCTCCTACAACGGCGATAAGCGGGATATTTAATCTCTTTGTCCTTTTAGCTACTCCTATAACAACCTTTCCTCTGAGCGACTGTGTATCTATTTTACCCTCTCCGGTAAATACAACATCGGCATCTTTTGCTATTTCATCAAACTTAACTGTATCCAAAACCGTTTCAATGCCCATTTGCAGACGAGAATTTAAAAATGCCGCCATACCTCCGCCCATTCCGCCTGCCGCTCCTGAGCCTGGAAGATTTAATATATCTCTGTTTAAATCGCGTTTTATTATTTTGGCAAAATATCTTAAATTATCGTCAAGCCTTTTCACCATATCACTGTCAGCGCCCTTTTGCGGTCCGAAAACATAGGAAGCACCGTTTTCACCGCAAAGCGGGTTGTCGATATCACACATGGTTACGATTTCAACTCCGTTTAAATCGGCTGCGAGTCCTGACATGTCAATGGACTCCACGTTATTCAATGTTCCGCCCACAGGTATAAACGAAGTGCCGTTTTTGTCCTTAAACACAACTCCCAAAGCGGCAGCAGCACCTGCTCCACCGTCGTTTGTGGCAGAGCCGCCAAGTCCCACTATTATCCTTTTACAGCCCGATTTTGCCGCATGTAAAATGAGCTGTCCTACGCCGTATGTCGTTGTTTTATCCGCCTGTTTATTCTCTCCGACAAGCGGCAATCCCGCAGACGCCGCCATCTCTACAACGGCGGTATTGTCGTCAAGTATGCCGTAAAAGCTCTCAATATCCTCAAAACACGGTCCTTTTGTGGTAACTTTAACCTTTTTTCCACCGACTGCTGTTAAAAAAGAGTCCACGCTGCCCTCTCCTCCGTCGGCAACAGGAACGGACAACACTTGCGCATCAGGATAAAACGATAATATTTCACGCTTCATTATCTCGCATATCTCACCTGAGCTCATTGTACCTTTAAAGGAATCCGGTATAAGCACTGCTTTTTTCATAAGCTTTTGTGCCTCCTTGTATAACGCTTTAAATAAACTGTTATACTCAGAATATCACATCTTTTTTCAGATTAAAAGCGCTGTCTGCACTGTTCTTTTTTCAGTTCAACGGTTATAATATAATTTAAACCGTAGGGTCAGCAAAAAGTCCTATCTGCGGAGGATAAAATGTGAAAATTATAAATGCGGCTGCCAAGAGCAAAATCACTGCAACAGCTATTGTTTGAGATAGATTTGAGCACTCACTGTTTGATATGATATATTTATACGAGAATATATACGCCGCAGCTGTTCCGAGTACGAATGTGCCTATATCAAGCCACATGATGTTAAAGCCTAAAATTCCCGTATAGGTGTAAAAGGCAGCTGTTATAACAAACATTCCGAGCACAACGGCAACGGCTTTTACATTCCAAAAGCACGAATAGTCCTTGCCGTATATGAAGTATTCAATAATTGAAAAAAGTATAAACGGTACAAAGAAGAGCTTTAAATGCTCCCATGTGCTCTCATTTACAGCGCTGAAAAGAGCCGCTATATCACTTTTTCCCGTCCATTCCCAGACAAAATGCAAAAGCGAGCCCAAAATGACGGTAAATATCGCTCCTGCAATGTGAACTGACCTTATTCTTTGCATTCTCATTTCCCCCTAGTTAAATATTGTAAAGAAAAGACATTTAATTTATATGAAAGGATAAAATAAAAAATGATGAATAAAACCGACTATGCTTTGATAAACTCTCAGCTTAAATCGCTGACAGAAAACGAAAATCATGTACTCTCATGCCTTTGCAATGCGTCAGCGCTTTTGTGGCAGTCCTTGGAGACGATAAACTGGGCAGGATTTTACCTTATCCACGAGAAAGGCAGCAAAAAAGAGCTCTTACTCGCACCTTTTCAGGGTAAACCTGCCTGTATGCACATAGAAATAGGCAAAGGTGTATGCGGAACGGCCGCCGCGGAAAAGAGAACGGTTATCGTCGAGAATGTGCATGAGTTTAAAGGACATATAGCATGTGACGGTGCATCAAATTCCGAAATAGTAGTACCTATTATGATTGACAATGAAGTGGTAGGCGTACTGGATATAGACAGCCCTATTTTTTCAGGATTTAACGATGACGATGCAAAGGGATTATCCGAATTTGTAAAAATACTGGAAAATTCATGCGATTGGAAAAGCTTAAAATACTAAAATTTTCTTGATATCAATATTTAACAGGCTTCTTCTTTTCCCTATAAGGCTGATTGTAGTCTGAAATTTGCATATCTGAAATTACAAAGCATTTGTACGGTGTTGCAGATGCTTTTTTCTTTTTAAAAGAGACAAAAAAGCTTTTTATTATCTCCCAGCGCCTTGTAATAAATCTCAAAAGAAGTGAAAAAATAAATATGCTGAAAACCACAGCAGCTCCTATTCCTGTCATGCCTGCACCTCTTTTATACTTTAATTTATAAGTAAGTATTGGCTTTTAAAAACAATGTATACATAAAATTTGTTAAAATATATAAAATGTTTTGTTGTTTAATTTGTACTTTTGCGGTATAGTTTAACATTGTTTTCAGTATATTTTTACAGTTTATTTTACATAGAAAAAATGTTAAAATAATAATTAAAGATGCGCTTGGAGACGGACGAGCATGCTGTATATAGTGAGCTGCCCTCTCCGCCTATCTTCTGGAAAAAATATCTGGAGGTAAAAAATGAAACCAAACGCTAAAGAAAAAAAGAAAGTTTCTCTGTTTAACCGTTTTTTAAACGGCGTAGAGAAAGTCGGAAATGCTTTACCGCATCCGATAACCCTATTTGCCATATTCACATTGGCAATAGTCATAATATCCGCAATATGTTCAATGCTCGGTGTATCTGCAACAGGAGAGCTCATCGACAGAACAACAAACGAAATTAAAGAACAGACCATTACGGTTGTCAATCTTCTCAACCGCGAAGGACTTGCATATATGTTGACACACGCTGTCAGCAACTTTACAAACTTCGCTCCTTTGGGTATGGTTCTTGTGACTATGCTCGGTGTAGGCTGTGCTGAGGGAAGCGGATACCTCTCCGCTCTCATGAAAAAGGCTGTATCCGTAACTCCTGCCGCCATTGTAACTCCAATGATAGTATTCCTCGGAGTTATGTCCAATGTGGCATCAGATGTAGGTTACGTTGTACTTATTCCAATCGGCGCAATCGTATTCATGGCATACGGCAGACATCCTATGGCAGGTCTTGCCGCTGCTTTCTGCGGTGTTTCCGGCGGATTCAGTGCAAACCTTCTTATCGGAACAATCGACCCTATGCTTGCAGGACTCAGCACCGAGGCTGCTCATCTTGTTGACCCAACCTATAAGGTACTGGCTACCGATAACTGGTATTTTATGATAGCCTCAACTTTCCTTATCGTAATTTTGGGTACTTTTGTAACAAATAAAATAGTTGAGCCGCGTCTTGAAAAAATACACGGTACTGAGCACGATGATTCAATTTCAAAAGACCTTACTCCTGTTGAGAAAAAAGCGCTTAAATATGCTAATTTATCACTTTTTGCATTTGTTTTGCTTGTAGTTGCATGCGCTATACCACAGAACTCCTTCCTCAGAAATCCTGAAACAGGAAGCCTTATGGAAGGCGCTCCTCTCATAGACGGACTTATAATCATAGTAGCTTTGGCATTTATGATACCGTCTGTTGTTTACGGAAGAATGTCAGGTAAATATAAAAACGAAAAAGATGTCTGCGGACAGCTTCAGGACAACATGACTGCTATGGGCGGCTATATAGCTCTCTCATTCGTTGCAGCTCAGTTTGTAAGCTATTTCAGCTATACAAACCTTGGTACAATACTTGCAATTAAAGGTGCAAATGCTATAAACGAATCCGGTATAAGCGGTCCGGTGCTTATGGTTATATTTATACTTTTCTCCGCTTTCATCAACCTGTTTATGGGTTCTGCTTCGGCTAAATGGGCAATACTCGCCCCTGTATTTGTACCGATGTTTATGCTTGCAGGATATGCTCCTGAGCTTACACAGGTAGCATACAGAATAGGAGATTCATGCACAAACCTTATCACTCCGCTCATGTCATACTTTGCTATGATTGTTGTATTCGCAAAGAAATACGATAAACAGTCCGGTATCGGTACAATTATATCGACTATGCTCCCTTACAGCATAATCTTTATAATAGGCTGGTCGGTAATGCTTGTAATCTGGATGCTGCTCGGTCTGCCGCTCGGCCCAGGTGCTACAATGTTTATTTAATTTGACAGTTATATTTTAAACTTATTCAGCCGGTGAAGTTGATAGATAAATCAACTTGCCGGCTGTTATGTTTTATAGTACGTTTTAAATATTTTGATGAAAATTTATTGACAAAATAACACCATAGGTATATAATAGTTAACGTTGTTTGACAACTTATATATTTTATTATTGCCCGATTGTGTAAAGGTAGCACGACAGACTCTGACTCTGTTTGTCTGGGTTCGAATCCTAGTCGGGCAACCATTTTGTCGGGGTATAGCGCAGTTTGGTAGCGTGCTTGGTTCGGGACCAAGAGGCCGCGAGTTCGAGTCTCGCTACTCCGACCAAAGGGTAAGTCCTTATAAGGACTTACCCTTTATTTATTAGAAAATTCTTTTGATTTATTGTATTCTAAATTGTACTATCGTTTCAGCCATCTCCGCTTCTAGGTTTAACCTACTGATGAGTTGGTGAAATTCCAACGAAAAGCAATAAAACTTATTTTTATAAAAAATATACCATATTACTTTTTAATAAATAATATGGTATATTTATAGTAAACAAAAAAATATTTTATTACTTCTATCATGCTTAAAGTTCGGACGCGTTCTACGTTCGGACTTTTTATTTACAGCTTTTATACCTGTACACCCTACTCTTTATATCAACTAAAAACCAAATGATCTGTAAATTTCAAGCTGTTTTTTAAAATTCGCTTGACTGACACCCCACAGGTTAGTTTATGATTACAGTGAGGTGATATTTATGCTTATAAACGAAGTATGCAAGATTACAAAGCTCACTAAAAAAGCTATTGAATACTACACTTTTCAGAGATTAGTCTCGCCTGTCCTGTTAAACAACGGATACAGGGATTACAGCCCAAAAGATGTTCAGACGTTAAATAAAATTAAGGTTTTAAGAAAGCTCGACATATCTACTGACGATATAAGAAAAATCCTATCCGACAGCAGCGGTTCTGTTTTACAGGAAATATCGGTTAAAAAGGAATTGAAGCGTCAAAACGATAAAAGGAAAAGTGTAATTCTTAAAAATATCATTGACGGCGCACCGTACGAACAGGCAGAAAAAGAGCTCAGTTCATTAGAACAGTATGAAAACATTTTAGAGCGGTTAAGCGATGCTTTTCCAGGATACTACGGCAGATTTATCACCCTTCACTTCGGAAGATTTCTAAACGAGCCGATTAAAACCGATGAACAGAAAAACGCATACTATGAAATCATTTCTTTATTAGATAATTTGCCTGACTTTGATATTCCAAGCGACTTAAACGAATATTTAACTGCAAATACAGAACATATCGGTGTTGAGCAAATATTTGATATGCTTGACAATATGGAAAAGGCATATGAAAACCCGGATAAATTCTTAAGCGATAACAAAGAGATATTGGAGCAATATATCAAACTGCGCCAGTCTGAAGAGTATAAAAACTCCCCTGCCTATAAGCTCAGCGAACTTATAGGAAAGTTTAACAGCTCAACCGGATACAATGATGTTTTTATCCCTGCAATGAAGCGGTTAAGTCACTCATATTCACAATATTACGACAAGCTCGAAAAAGCCAACGAAAAGTTAAAGGAGCACTTTCCGCAAATAAAATAATTGAAAAAAGTTAAAGCACATGATTTTTAGTAAAAAAACAGCAGTACCAGACTTTCGTCCGATACTGCTGTTTTTTTGTTTTATTCAGTCACTTCCGACTCTTCATTTTCCTGAGTTCTTATAAAGCGTCTTGCCCTTTCTCTCCAGTTACCAAAGAAGTAGTAAGAGCCTGTTATAAGTATACCAACTACCCAACCTGCGGCATAGCAGAAAAACAGGTTATCACGTCCGAAAAGCGACGCCAAGAGATAAGCTGCCGGTATTCTTGCAAGCCATAATCCGAGTATTGAGGATATCATAGGCACTACGGTCTGTCCCGCTCCCCTTAAGACAGAGTTTAAAGTAAACTGTACAGAAAGCAGGAAATAGAATGGCAATATTCTCACAAGATAAGCCATACCTGCCTCGATTACTGTTTCATCGGAGCTGAACAGTCTTAAGCATATAGGACCTGCTATGTACAATACAACAGCGATAAATATTGCAAAAATCACCGATATCATTATCGTTGAACGTGTACCGTGGCGTACACGCTCCATTTTTCCGGCGCCTATATTCTGTCCGACAAATGTTGTAACTGCAGTCGAAAAGCTCTGTATAGGCATGAACGCAAATGAATCTATTTTTGTAGCTGCGTTATAGCCTGCCATAAAATCAGAACCATAACTGTTTACAAGAGCCTGCAAGCTCATTACACCTACTGAGAATATAGCCTGCTGTATAGCTGCCGGAATACCGAGCTTTACAGTCTTTATAAACAACTCTTTGTCGAAATCAAACTTAAAGAGTGACAGGTGTAGAAATTCATATTTTTTGTTTATATAAACTGTTCCGAAAACAAACGAGACAATCTGCGCTATTATTGTGGCAATTGCAACACCTGCAACACCCCATGAAAAACCAACGACGAACAAAATATCAAGTACAATATTCACAACACACGCAACCGACAAAAACAAAAGTGATGATTTACTGTCGCCGAGTCCCTGCAGAATACCTGAGTTGATATTAAAGCCCAAAGAACCTATAATTCCGATAAATACTATCATGATATATGTATTGGCCATATCAAAGGTGTCGTCAGGAACATTCATAAGCTTTAAAATAGGTCCTGAAAGCAATATACCAACAATAGCAAGAGGTATTGAAATAACTGCCAAAGCAGTGTACATACTGTTTGCTGTCTTGCTCAGATTTTCAAAATCTCTGGCTCCGTAAAACTGCGAAATCAAAATTGTGGCACCTATACCTATTCCCATAAAGAGAGATGAAAGCATAAATATTATAGGAAATCCTGTACCTACTGCCGCAAGTGCCTGTTTTCCAACATAATTTCCAACTACAATACTGTCGACCATATTGTAAAGCTGCTGGAACACATTTCCCAATAAAAGCGGCAGTGAAAAAGCCAATATAAGCTTGGCTGTATGTCCGTCGGTCATGTCTATATTCTTCGAGCGAAGCTCACCCTTAGCCATTTTTACACACTCTCCTTTTTATTTAGCGTTATTCTCCTCACAAAGCTCGTGCTCATGTATTTCCTCTTCATATTCCTCATACATGTGCTCGTCATTTACTTCCTGTTCTTTTTTTGCAAATTCCTTTTTAAGTACATAAATTGCAATCGGTGCAAAAATCAGTACACAAATATACTCCGCAAACGGATATGCTGCCCAAACGCCGCCCAAATCGAAAAGCTTTCCGAATATCCAAGCTGCAGGTATGATGAGTACAACCTGTCTTAAAATAGACATTGCAAGCGATTTTATACCGTGACCTATTGCCTGGAACATTGAAGTCATTATTATACCGCATGCAGCTCCGATAAAGCTGAGGCTGATTGTTCTAAGAGCAGCCGCACCCATTGTCATCATATTTTCATCTGCATTGAACATTGCAAGCAATGGCTCTGGAGCAAGCCAGAACAACGCAATTCCTGCAATCATAATTATAATCGCTACTGCAAATGAAAGCTTAAATGTACGCATAAAGCGTTTTTTATTGTTTGCTCCGAAGTTATAACCCATAATAGGCATTGCACCCTGAGTCAATCCGAATACAGGCATAAATACGAATGACTGGAGCTTAAAGTAAACTCCGAGTACGGCAACGGCTGTTGAAGAAAATCCCATGAGTATTGAGTTTATACCTGTAACTGTAAATGAGCTTACTGCATTCATTGCAGTTGTAGGAATACCAACTTTAAAGATACCTAAAAGTATATCTTTTCTCGGCTTAAAGCCTATTATTTTAACATCAATATCATGCTCTTTCATAATAAACATGATTATTACAAATATCATTGAGAATATCTGTCCGGTAACTGTTGCAATAGCGGCTCCGCTTACACCCATTGCAGGACAGCCAAAAAGACCAAATATCATTATCGGGTCAAGTACAATGTTTGTAATTGCGCCTATAAGCTGCGACACCATAGGTACTATCATGTTTCCTGTTGCCTGAAGCGATTTTGAACAGGTTATCTCGATAAACATACCAAACGAAACACACATTACTATTGTTGTATACTGTGTTCCCATTAACGCTACCTGTGCGTCATTTGTCATCATGTTAAAGATGCTCTTTGTGAGCGTAAGTCCCGCAATACAGCTCAAAAGTGTTCCTAAAACTGCGAGAAAAATTCCGTTTTCCGCAGCCCATGAAGCTTCATCGCGTCTGCCCTCTCCCAATTTTCTTGCAATGAGGGAGTTTGTACCTACACCTATACCGAGCGCCAAAGCCAATATGAGCATCTGCATAGGATATGCCAAAGATACGGCAGTCAGGGCGTTTTCACCGAGCTTTGAAACAAATATGCTGTCTACAACATTATAAAGAGATTGTATCAGCATGGAGAACATTGCCGGTATCGACATCGACGCCAAAAGTTTTCCTATCGGCATAGTACCCATTTTTTGTGAATTCATTTCGTTCGACATTGTAATTTCCTTTCCTTGTTATTTTTTATATAATTTAATTTATTACAGTTTACATATTATTTACTGCATTTACGTTAACTATATAATTATACTTTGTTTCACAAACTAATGCTATTGCTCATTTTATAGTTTTTAGCGTTTGTCAAAAGCATTTTCATGCGCTTTTTTTACAAAAACTTTTCTTTTTCCGTTATTTTATTGACAAACATCAAAAAACACCGTGAAAAATCTGTGTTTTCACGGTGTTTTTTTCTTACTTAAAACTTATTATGTTTTACTTCATAAGTTCGCACATTCTGTTAGAAAACTCAACAGGATCTCTTAAAGGAAGTCCCTCTATGAGCAGAGCCTGATCATACAAAAGCTCTGAATAAACCTTAAGCTTTTCTTTATCTGTTTTAGCAAGCTCTGAAAGCTTTGCAAATACAGGATGAGAAGCGTTTATCTCAAGCACTCTCTGTGCCTGAACTTTTTGGTCGGTTGGCATTGAGTTGAGCACCTTCTCCATTTCAATGGAAATTTCACCCTCACTGCTCAGGCATACAGGATGTGTTTTAAGCCTTGTTGAAAGTTTTACGGAAACTACAAGTCCGTCAAGCGCCTCTTTCATTGCGTCGAGAAGCTCCTTGTTTTCCTCTGCAAGCTTTTCGTTTTCTTTCTTTTCGTCCTCGCTTTCAAGCTCAAGGTCGCCTGAAGCTGCATTTTTAAACTGTTTTTCGTTGTATGTTCCAAGCATCTGCAAAGCGAACTCGTCGACGTCGTCTGTCAGATAAAGTACCTCATAGCCTTTTTCCTTTAACAGCTCAGTCTGTGGCAAATGCTCTGCACGCTCGATTGTTTCAGCGCTTATGAAGTAGATGTATTTCTGCTCCTCTTTCATACGTGAAACATATTCCTCAAGTGTTACATATTTTTTATCAAATGAGGATATAAACATAACAAGGTCGGATAATACGTCTTTATGCATTCCGTAGTCGCTGTAAAGGCCGTATTTCAGCTGGAGTCCGAATGCCTTATAGAACTGCTCATATTTTTCTCTGTCGCTTCTGAGCATCTGCAAAAGCTCGCTCTTTATCTTCTTTTCAAGTCTTGAAGCGATTATTTTAAGCTGTCTGTCGTGCTGGAGCATCTCCCTTGAAATATTCAGACTCAAATCCTGAGAATCTACAAGTCCCTTTACAAAGCTGAAATAGTCAGGGAGCAAATCAGCGCATTTTTCCATTATCATAACGCCGCTTGCATAAAGCTGGAGGCCTTTTTCATACTCTCTTGTATAGTAGTTGTAAGGCGCATGTGACGGTATAAACAACAGTGCGTTATATGTTGAAGTACCCTCTGTTGAGGAGTGAATTACCTTAATCGGGTCCTCAAAGTCAAAGAACTTATCCTTATAAAATCTGTTGTAGTCATCCTGTGTAACTTCACTCTTGGCTTTCTTCCAGATAGGAACCATGCTGTTGAGTGTCTCTATCTCAGTATAATTTTCATATTCAGGAGCAGAATTTTCATCCTTTGGCTCATTTTTAACCCTTGACTTTGTTACAGGCATCTTTATAGGATAACGGATATAGTCGGAATATTTCTTTACAAGTCCCTGTATGCGGTAGCTGTCCAAAAACTCGTCGTAATTTTCCTCGTCGGTGTTGTCCTTTATTTTAAGGATTATGGTTGTGCCGTGTCCGTCCTTCTGAGCAGGCTCTATTGTATAGCCGTCAACGCCCTCGGAGTGCCAGCGCCAAGCCTCGTCAGACGAATAAGCTTTAGATATTACAGTTACGTCGGCACTTACCATGAACGCGGAATAAAATCCTACGCCGAACTGACCGATTATATCTATATCGTCGTTTTCATTCTTTTCGTCCTTGGTGTTTTCCTGTTTAAATTTAAGCGAGCCGCTGTTTGCTATTGTACCCAAATTGTTTTCAAGCTCATCATATGTCATACCGCAGCCGTTATCGCTTATTGTAAGAGTTCTTGCGTCTTTATCTATATTGATGTCTATTTCAAAATCATCTCTTGAAAGACCGCTTATACCCTCATTGAGCGCACGGTAATACAGCTTATCGATAGCATCGCTTGCATTTGAGATAAGCTCTCTTAAAAATATCTCCCTGTGTGTATAGATAGAGTTAATCATTAAATCCAAAAGTCTTTTCGACTCGGCTTTAAACTGTTTTGTCTCCATTTAAAATCCTTCCCTTCGGCTGTATATAAAATTTAAAATCGTTTAATTTGTTTTAGCACTCTATATCTTTGAGTGCTAAATATAATATAGTACAACAAAATAAAAAAAGCAAGCGGATTTTTGCTCCGCTCGCTTAAAATTAACAATTTTTTTAAATTTGGCTGTATTTATTCGGGATTTTCCTCATTTAAAAACTCATTTATATAGGCATATGCCTTTTTAACGTGCACAAAATGCGGCGGCAGAGATATAAATCCGTGAAGCGCATCGAGCATTCTGTGCATTTCTACGTAATTGCCAGCCTCTCTTAGCTTTTCACCGTAAGCCTCGCCTTCATCTCTGAGCGGGTCATACTCCGCAGTTATTATGAGAGTTTTCGGCTGATTTGATAAATCCTCTGCTATAAGCGGCGCAAAATACGGACTTTTTCTGTCGCGAAAATCATTTGTGTACAAATCCATATAATCGCAGATACGCTTTGAAGTCAAAAGAAAATCAGTACCGTTTGTCCTGACTGATTCAAACGGAGATTTTTCATCATGGCAGTTGTATACAGCGGGATACAAAAGTATTTGCCTTTCAATTTTAAATTCTCCCCTGTCCCTTGCCATAAGCGACACTGCGGCGGCGAGATTTCCACCAGCGCTGTCACCTATCAGAGTTATTTTATCGCACGATATCCCCATTTTCTCGCTCTCTTCAAACACCGCCTTTGTAGCAGCATAGCAGTCGTTGGGAGCTGCGGGGAATTTGTGCTCGGGCGCTAAACGGTAGTCAACAGATACAACAATCTTTCCGACAGCTTCGCACATGTGCGTGCATACCTTGTCATAGCTGTCTATGTTTCCTGTCACCCAACCGCCTCCGTGAAAGAATACGAAAACGCCGTCAGCCTCATTTTTCTTAGGCTTAAATATTCGGACAGGTATTTCCCTGCCGTCACACTCAACCTTTCTGTCCCACGTGTGGTAAAAAGGTTTGAGATAATTTTTTTTAGTTATATTGATAAACTGTCTTTCGAGCTTATAGTTTTTCTTTACATCTATATCAGGATATGAAAGCGCTTTTAAAGCTGCGCGCATGGCTTTATTTATTGCCAAACAGTCCCCTCCCATCAAGATAATGTATATTTTAACCGCGTAAATAAATACTAATACAAAAAACACAAAAACACAAGTTTTTATCTGCTCTAATATGCTTTTTCAGACAATATACACTTAAATCTATTTACTTTTTATAATTTAATGGTATACTGAAAAAGCATATCCATTGTACTATTTTTCGGAGGCAATAATGCATTATCTTCACGATTTTCTGAACATCATTGTAGACGGTTCAATATTATTATTTGAATTTGCAGGCGTGCTTATAATCGTATGGACAGGCATCAAAGGCATAATTCAATATATAAAAAAGGATCCTCAAACAGGTTTAAATCTTGCCAAAGGAATGGCTATGGGACTTGAGTTTAAGCTCGGAAGCGAGATACTCAGAACGGTTATAGTCCGTGAAATATCTGAGATTGTACTCGTTGCAGGTATAATCGTCTTAAGAGCCGCGCTCACTTTTCTTATTCACTGGGAAATATCCCGAGAGGAAAAACACAATAATACTGAAAAATAAAATTATCTACAATTTAATAGGACAGTTCGTAACCATCCTGTCCATAAAAACAAAACTACGGAAAATCGAAGTATCGGGATTATTCTATCCCGATGCTTTTTGACGGCGTTTTGTTATCAAAACGCCGTCTTTTTATTGTCTTAAAACAATAAAAGAAAGGAAGTGTATTTTATGTTGGACTCAAACAGATACAGTACAATAGATGAAAAGAACAAGCGTGAAATCGTATTGCTTCGAGGAAAAGGCTGTCAATGGAGAAAATGCCGTTTTTGCGACTATCATTTGGATTTCTGCAAGAACGAAAACGAAAATTTTGAGCTAAATAAACGCATACTCAATATGATACGCGGCACATACGACGTTTTGGAGGTAGTCAATTCGGGCAGTTTTTCCGATTTGGACAAAAACACCGTAAACGAAATACTCCGCGTCTGCAAGGAAAAAAATATACATACCCTGCACTTTGAAAGCCATTGGATGCACCGCTTTGAGCTTGAAAATATCCGTAACTTTTTTAAAGAAAACGGTATAACGGTAAAGACAAAAATAGGCGTTGAGACATTTGACTATCTTTTCAGAGAAAGCTACCTGATGAAAGGTATCGACACAGATAAACCTGAGGATATAGCAAAATATTTTGACGAGGTGTGTCTGTTGTTTGGCATACCAGGACAGACCTATGAGAGCATGAAAAACGACATTCAAACAGGACTTAAATATTTTGAGCGTATATGCATAAATATAATGTGCGATAACACAATGCCTATAAAACCTGACTCGCGCGTAAAGGAAATATTCGCAAAATATCTCTACCCTGCTTATTCGGCAAACGAGCGCGTAGACATACTTATGGATAACCTTGATTTCGGAGTAGGAGAAAAAAGCGTATGAGAAATGAAATAATACTTATAGTAAGTCTTATATTTATATATTCAAGCGTACTTTTATGGTACAAGCTTTTCGGCAAAACAGGACTTATTGCCTATAACGTAATGGCAGGTATTGCCGCAAACATAGAGGTTCTTATTTTAATACAGGCGTTCGGCATGGAGCAGACGCTAGGAAACATCCTCTTTGCCTCAACATTTTTGGTAACCGATATTTTAAGCGAAAAGTACGGCAAAAAGGAAGCCGACAGAGCTGTATATGTCGGCATACTCTCATACATAACATTTGTGGTAATATCTCAAAGCTGGCTTTTGTACTCTCCCGCTCCGACAGATTTTGCTCAGCCGCTTATACGCTCGATATTCTCATCAACGGCGCGCCTTATGATTGCAAGTATTGCGGTTTATGCGGTGGTGCAGAAATTCGATGTTTGGCTCTATCACAAGTGGTGGAATCTCACAAACAAGCTGTGCGGCGATGCGTCCAAGTTTCTTTGGTTACGCAACAACGGCTCAACACTTATCTCTCAGTTTCTCAACACACTTTTATTTTCTGTTGCGGCATTTGCGGGAACATATGATTTAAACACGATTATAGCAATAGTATTCTCAAGCTATATCATATTTATTTTTACAAGCCTTTTGGATACACCGATAGTTTACTTAGCAAGAAAGATAACACCTTTAAATGAAAAGGTAAAATAAACCAAAAAATAAAACAGCTGTTACGAAACAAATTCATAACAGCTGTTTTTTATTTTTAAAACTCAAGCTTTGTAACCGCTGAAATAACTTTTTTGACGCTCTGGATGTGGAACAGTTTATAGAATATAACTGCTCCGCCGACATTCAATATCAAATCGTCTACGTCAAACGAGCCTGTGAGCATGATAAGCTGTGTACACTCCACGGCCGCCACAATAATCAGCATAGTTATTGTAAAGCGTTTTAGCGACTTCATCTTATTAAACAAAAGCGGCATAAAAAATGCAAAAGGCGAGAAAGCTATAAGGTTGCCTAAAAGATTTACCGCCGCAACGTCTTTTCTTATACTGCCGTCAAAAAATCCCTTTATGAATATAAATATCGTCTTAAAGGGTATTAGGTTGAGGGATTCGTTTATATATCGGTAGAACATCTCACTGTCCCATACGAAAAATCTGTTATACCCGTGTCTGCCATAGAAGCTGTCAAACATGGTAAACGTAAGAAGCACGACGATATATAGCACAAAGAAAAACATAAATGTCGATTTCATTATCTTTTCATGTCTTGCCTGCTCAAAAGTTTTACAGATAACAATGCTTCCTGCATATACGGATATACACATAACAGCTAAAATCAAAAGTCTTACAACAGGGTGAATTATTAAGTCATTATTCAGGCTCAGAAGTATGTACAGCACAGTAAAAACGGCTCCCACAACATACATCACCGCTGACAAAACGCGCGCAACATTCTTTTTCATATATTTCTCGCTTTCTTTATCTTTTCTCTTAATTTAAAAACATACTGCTTGTCCTCACCGCTCACTCTGTAAGAGTCGCGTATTTTACCTATTGCCTTTAAAAGTGTATCGTCGTCAAAACAGCCTGATTCCATATACTTTTTGGTAAGTTTGCTGTCGGTGACAAAAAACACCGATATTGCCCATGCCACAGCCATTTTTACATAATATCCGTTGTGAGTTATCTTTAAAATCATCTCAAAGTTTTTCTCAAGATAATCTTCATCGTCAAAGCACACCATGAGCATGACGACGGCAAAGCGTACAAAATACTCTTTATCTGATAAAAAATATGGCTTTAGAAAGTTAAAGAGCTCCTGCCTTTGTTCAGCTTTCAGCTTTTTCATCGGTTTTAAAGAGGTACAGAAGCTGTCGCACACAGACCAGCAGTTTATCAGCGGTACAAAGCGCTCTATCAGCTTTATTTTCTCTTCAAAATCAGTCTTTATATACGCCGTCACCATTCCGTGAAGCATATTTTCCTCGAATATCCCGTCTGTATCACTTTCAAGATAGAAAAGAGCATATTCGCTTTTGGCTATATCTTTAGCAAGCTTTCTCAAATCGGGCAGACGCACGCCTATTACGTTTTCAATTCCCGGCAAAAGTGACATTGAAAACTTCCTGTACTTTTCGTCCGACATGCTGTAAAGCTTTTTGCGTATATCCTGTAAAAAATCAGTCTTATCTCTATTCACCGCATATACCTCTTATGAGCTCTATTTCGCGT
The DNA here is from genome assembly GCA_944387335.1 of uncultured Clostridia bacterium. Taxonomy (GTDB): domain Bacteria; phylum Bacillota; class Clostridia; order Oscillospirales; family Ruminococcaceae; genus CALXEM01. The sequence continues at coordinate 18,091 of CALXEM010000131.1, forward strand.
TTGTAGCCGTCTATCTCGTTAGGTGTTTCAAGGAAAAACGGTAATTCCTTTAATATCGGGTGAGTAACAATATTTTTAACGGTGTCTATTCCGAGTGTGCCCTCACCTATCTTTTCGTGCCTGTCCTTGTGGCTTTCAAACGGATTTTTGCTGTCGTTTAAATGTATCGCTTTGAGTCTGTCAATGCCTAAAACTGAGTCAAACTCCTTTAAAACTCCGTCCAAATCGTTTACTATGTCATATCCTGCGTCATAGACATGGCAAGTATCAAGACAAACGCCCAGCTTTTCCTTTAAGTCAACGCGGTCGATTATCTGCCTTATCTCCTCAAAACTACGTCCGACTTCGCTTCCCTTTCCCGCCATCGTTTCAAGCAGTACGGTAGTTGTCATGTCCGGCGTCAATATTCTGTTGAGCATATCGGATATTAGCTCTATACCCCTTTGTGCCCCCTGTTTGACATGGCTTCCCGG
>CALXEM010000132.1 GCA_944387335.1 uncultured Clostridia bacterium
GTCTGCCGTGGCAGCAGTACCTGCAAAGAACGACGACTTTATATATGTTAGCTGCGGCACATGGTCACTGTTTGGAACACTGCTCAAAAAGCCGCTTGTAAACGACGAATGCGTTAAGGCGAATATAACAAACGAGGGCGGAATATCCTCTACGATAAGATTTCTCAAAAATATAATGGGACTTTGGCTCATTCAGGAGTCGCGCCGTCAGTGGATACGCGAGGGCAATGAGATGTCATATGCCGAGCTCGAACGCTTAGCACTCGGTTCAAAGCCGTTTAGCTGCTTTATCGACCCGGATGCACCTGATTTTGTAAAGCCGGGTAATCTGCCAAAGAGAATACGTGCTTTCTGCGAGAGAACAGGTCAGCACGTTCCGGCCACAACAGGCGAGGTTATGCGCTGTATATATGAGAGCATAGCGTTCAAGTACAGATATTCACTTGAGCAGATTGAAGCCATTACAGGCAAAAAATATCCCGCTATACATATAGTCGGAGGCGGAACAAAGGATAATCTGCTTTGCAGAATGACAGCGTCGGCGTGCAATACCGATGTTTTTGCCGGTCCTATTGAGGCGACTGTCTGCGGAAATGTAGCTGTACAGCTCTGCGCTTTGGGTGAAATAGATTCCTTTGACTCAATACGCTCGGTTGTTGAAAATTCATCTGACATAATAAAATATGCTCCGACAAATCCTTCTGATTGGGATTCGGAATATGAAAGATTTAAAAGTATCATTATAAAAACATTATAAAAATAAAACGGTATATGAAGATACAAGCTTCATATACCGTTTTTCTTTATATACTCAGTTGGAGTGGCAGATGTAAATTTTTTAAATACAGTGGAAAAATAATCACTTGTATTAAATCCTAAAGCCATGGCAGTTTCAGTGACATTTTTTCCGCTTTTTAAAAGGTGCTTTGCATATTCTATTTTTTGCAGATTTATATAGCTGCGCAAGGTGTATCCGCTTTCCTTTTGGAATTTTCGGTGAAGTGCAGGGAGGGATAAGCCTGCGTATACTGCGATGTCGTTTAAATTTATGTTTTCAAAAATATGCTCATTGATGTAATATGTTATTTTGTCAATAATGCCGCTTTGTAATTTTTCCTGAGATGTTTCAAAAAGTATTTGCGTCAAAACATGCTGAAAGGCGGCTGACCTGTAATATATATTTGCTCTTTGATTAAACAGTTCAAAGCATTTCTTTACATTTTCTATACAATCTTCGCTTATTTGTATAACGTGCTTGTCGATGTCAGATAAATATTTTATTATTTGCTCTGAATACTCCTTGGAAAAGCCTAAAAACAAAGACGGATTGCTGACGTCCAAAATAAACCAATAAAATTCGCATATATTCTGAAGTCCCATACCGCTTTTGTGAAGCTCATTTGCAAAACTGATAAACGCCTGACCGCGCGATACGGAATAAATACCTGATTCAACCGAATAATATTCTCTGCCCTTTGAAACTACTACTATTTCTATGCAGTTTTCGTGCATATGATAATCCATAGGAGGCTGAGCCGTGTTGAATATATTGTAGCCGAACAGCTTTAATCCGGGTATAAGGAGATTGCAGTCGGTGATTTCTATTCTGTGTTCCTTTGGCATTAAAACACCACCTTCCTTTAATATTTTAGCCAATATAATTTTAAATGCAAATAGTTTAATTGGGGAGAATAATTAAATTGATGATTGCGGTAAATTTTTTTATTCAGGAGGTTTTAAAATGAGTGATTTAATAAAGGCTATAACCTATAATTATCCGAAAAAAATACCTGTAAGTGTGGGAATACTTCCTGCTGTATGGCTAAAGCACGGTGAAAAGTTTGTCCAAATAGCAAAAGAATATCCCGACTTAATACCGTCTATACCTGACTTAAACAAAATCGACGACTATATCCCTGCAAGCTATCATACAGGCAGTTTTACCGATGAATGGGGATGTGTATGGAGCAATCTTGAAGAGGGCATGGAATCAATAGTTACAGGACATCCTATACCGAACAGAGAGGATATACTCAAAACTGAAATTCCGTCATGCCGTGACGGAAGACTGCCTCACGGATTTATGTATCTCAGATACCTTGATTTGAGAGGCTTTGAGGAGGCAATGCTCGACTTTGCCGAGGAATGCGACGAGATGAAAATCCTGCTCGATAAAATAGTTGAGTACAACTGCTATCAGATAGAGGCTGTATTGCCAAAGAGTGGCGAAGTTGTCTATTTCGGAGATGACTTGGGAATGCAAAAGGGATTGGCAATAGGTCCTGTTAAATGGCGTAAATATTTAAAGCCATGCTTTAGTAAGATGTATAAAATGGTAAAGGACGCAGGCAAGTACATATACATGCACACAGACGGTATGATATATGAAATTATCCCTGATTTAAAGGAGTGCGGAGTAGATATGGTAAATCCGCAGTTCAGGGCAAACGGGCTTGATAATTTGGAGCGTGTTTGCAAGGGAAAGATTGCTGTTGACCTCGATTTGGACAGACAGCTGTTTCCGTTTGCCACACCGTCCGAAATAGACGACCATATACGCAGTGCTGTTGAAGCCTTGTATATGCCCGAAGGCGGTTTGGCTCTTAAAGCTGAAATAGGCTACGAAGTACCGCTGGAAAACGTAGTTGCAATTTTTGATGCACTCAGAAAATATCAATATTATAAAAAATAAAAATATTATTAAATGTACACTCAATTATGAAAAAATTACCTGTAATATAATTTGAAAACACGTCGATACTAATATCACAAACGCAACGAAAAAACATTTAAAAATTTTAAGGAGTGTACTGAATTATGACTAGCAGTAACAAACCAGTTGTACCACAGGCTAAAGAGGCTCTTAACAAATTCAAGATGGAAGCAGCAAGCGAAGTAGGCGTAAACCTTAAAGAGGGTTACAACGGCGATCTTACTTCAAGAGAAGCAGGTTCCGTAGGCGGTCAGATGGTTAAAAAGATGATCGAAGCTTACGAGAACTCCATGAAATAAGCTGAAAAATAACATTTAATAAACAGTGTATACGGCACAGAGGGTGTAATCTCTCTGTGCCGTTGTTTATTATTTGTATTTATAAAAAAGTAAGAAAATCTCCATTTACTTTTATACATTAAAATGTTAAAATAATAAATTGAAAATAGATGTCAGCTTATATTTTAAACTCTAAACAAAAATACAGTTAAAAGACGTACGACAGTTATAGTTTTTTTCCGCTTTTGTGTGCGGATGATAGGAGGATAATATGAACGACAAATTAAAGGACTATAAAGTGGAGGATTTGTTCAAGGCAATACTGTCACTTGAGACAATGGATGAGTGTTACAGATTTTTTGAGGATTTGTGCACTGTGCCAGAGTTAAAAGCATTGTCCCAGAGGCTTCAGGTTGCAAAAATGCTTGCTGAGCATCAGGTTTACAGTGATATTGTAGAAAAAACAGGTGCGAGTACCGCTACAATAAGCCGTGTAAACCGCTCTTTAAATTACGGCAGTGACGGATATGCTGTTGTATTTGAAAGGATGAAGGATAAATAATGTCGGAATATTCCGGATTTGCACGGTTTTACGATGAGCTGACAGGGAACATATCTTATAAAAAAAGAGCGGAATATTTTGATACGATTATATCGCAATACGGAAATAAAAAGCCCAAAAACGAATGTATTTTGCTTGATTTGGCCTGCGGAACGGGAAGCATGAGCTTTGAGCTGGCCGATTTGGGATACGATGTAATGGGTATTGACTCCTCATACGATATGCTAAGCGAAGCGATGGCGAAAAACTCCCAACGGGAAAAACCGCTTTTGTTTTTGTGCCAGAAAATGCAGGAATTAGACCTTTACGGAACAATCGACGCAGTTGTGTGCGCTCTGGACAGTTTAAACCATATCACCAATTCGGACGATGTTGCAGAGGTGTTCAGGCGTGTGTCGCTTTTCCTTGATAAGGACGCAGTATTCATATTCGATGTAAATACGCCATACAAACATGAAAAAATCCTCGCCGATGAGACGTTTGTATATGACTGTGACGGCGTATACTGTGTATGGCAGAATAAATTTGAGCCGAAAACGTGTAGTGTAAATATTTCACTGGACTTTTTTGAGGAGGAGGACGGCGCGTACTACCGTTCTTCCGAAAGCTTTACCGAGCGGGCATACTCGCATGAAGAGATAATGCAGTTTGCCGAAAATGCAGGCATGGAGCTTTTAGCCGTGTTTGAGGGCGATACATTTTCTGCGCCTAAGGCAGATACACAGCGCTGGGTATATGTTATGAAAAACAAAAAATTAAAACAGAAAATATAGCTTTATTTTGAATTTGGCTCTCTTTAAGGAAAGGAAAGATATTTTTAATGGGTAAAATAGTAAGGACAATTTCGGAGGACGGCGGAATAATTTGCTGTGCTATCGACTCGACCGATATGGTTTACCGTGCCGAGCAGATACATACAACCTCTGCAACAGTTACAGCGGCTATGGGACGCCTTATGACTGCCGCTTCAATTATGGGATCTATGCTAAAGGGTGAGGATAATTCCGTAACACTTAGAATAAAGGCAGACGGCCCGATAGGCGCTCTTATTGCTGTGTCGGACGCTAAGGGAAATGTAAAGGCGTATGTAGAAAATCCTGTTGTGGAAATTCCTCTGAACAGCTATGGCAAGCTTGATGTATCAGGCGCTGTCGGAAAAGACGGTATGCTCTATGTTATAAAGGATATTGGCATGAAAGAGCCGTATATCGGTCAGGTGCCGATAGTTTCCGGAGAAATAGCCGAGGATATTACAAACTACTATGCTACAAGTGAGCAGACTCCGAGCGTATGCGGATTGGGTGTGCTTGTAAACCCAGATTTGACAGTTAAATCCGCGGGAGGATTTTTAGTTCAGCTTATGCCGGGAGTTGACGACGAGAGCATAGATAAGCTTGAAAACAACATAAATGCGCTTGAGCCTGTTTCAAAAATGCTGGCGGACGGTATGACACCGGAGGATATTGCATTTAAGGTGCTCGACGGCTTTGCACCTCAGGTTTTGGACACTTTCAATGCGTCATATAAATGCGACTGCAGTAAAGAGAGAGTTGAGAGAGCACTCATATCAATAGGACGTGACGAGCTTTTGAAAATGGCAGACGAACAGCCGGAAACCTCTGTCGAATGTCATTTCTGCGATAAGGTATACAAGTTTACTCCTGATGATTTAAGAAAACTTGCAGAACGTTAATTTCTATTTTATTAAAAAAGAGGGCGATATTTCGTCCTCTTTTTACTTTAATTTTAATTTTTTTAAAAAAAGTATTGACAGCAGATGATATATGGTATATAATAATTTTCGTCACTTAGGTGACCGAATGGTGCTGATGTGGGAGCATAGCTCAGCTGGGAGAGCATCTGCCTTACAAGCAGAGGGTCACAGGTTCGAGCCCTGTTGTTCCCACCACTTTGGCCCGGTAGTTCAGTTGGTTAGAACGCTAGCCTGTCACGCTAGAGGTCGAGGGTTCGAGCCCCTTCCGGGTCGCCATTTTAAATATGCGGGTTTAGCTCATCTGGTAGAGCGCCACCTTGCCAAGGTGGAGGTAGCGAGTTCGAGCCTCGTAACCCGCTCCAATGAAAAGACTTCCGTTTAAAGACGGAAGTCTTTTTTCGTGTATTTTTATATTTGTCCTTTTTTAATTCTATATTCGCTAGGAGAACAGCCGTTATATTTTGCAAAAAGGCGCGAAAAATAAAGCTGATTTTCATAGCCTGTTCTGAGTGCAATTTCCTTAACTGAAAATTGTGTCAAAAAGAGGAGCTCTCTTGCCTTTGCCATTCTAAGGTGAAGCTGAAAGGCTTTCGGTGATACGCCTGCCCATTTTTTAAAGCTGTGCATAAAATGCGATTCACTCAAATTACATATACGCGCAAGCTGAGTGCATGAAAAATTTTCTGTAATATTTTGAGTTAACAGTTCTATTGCAGCTTTTATGTTCTCTGGTTCAGTGTTTTTATTTTTGGAGTAAAGACAGCTTGCTATAATTGAAAAAATCTTCATAAGCTCAGCGGATATACATATATGCGGCGTGGCGGAATATCCCTTTAAAAGCTCTATCAAACTTAAAAAATGTTGAGTCAGCTCATCGTTTATGCCGATGTTAAATACATTTTTATTTTTTAAACCGCAGTCCTTTAAAAGTGAGCTTGCTTCATAGCCTGTAAAGTGCACCCAGTATACAAGCGGAGATTCCGAAGCAAGATAACACATTTTCTGCGGAGTTTTAGGTGTGTAAATGACAATATTTCCGGCAGGAACTTTTTTCTCATGCGAATTTAAAAGGTAATTCGCATGACCTCTGTGCACGTACATCAAAAGATAGTCGTTAAGACCGTTTTCACGTTCACAAAAAAGGTCTGTTTTCTTTATATCCTGCTCTCCGCAGCCGTTTACGATAAGAGGTTTAGATAAATTTTCAATTCCGTAGCTGTCTTTATTTGACTCTTTTTTATTGCTGTAAGCATAAAACATAATGGATTGCACCACCTTTTTAAAAAAGCAGTTTTGTGCATATAATACACAGTTAATTGTATTCATTTAAGAAAATAAATCAAGTATACTTTTTTACATAAAATATCGGATTATTAAAAAGGAGATAACTATGATTTACAAACCTGATTTTGAAAGAGCAAAAAGCTTTTGGAATAAATTTTGGAAGCAGGAATATGCAGGCAGACCTCTTGTGTGTGTAAAAGCTCCCAAAAGGGGAATGAAGCAGGAGAGTTTCAGCTGGACGCCTGCTGACTCTTACAGAGCCTGTATGAACGGCACTATTGACACTTCTTTAAAACAGTTTGAAAAATATCTTCAGAGCACATATTTCGGCGGTGAAGCAATACCGTCTTTGGATGTCCAGCTCGGTCCTGACCAGTATGCTGGCTTTTTGGGTGCAAAAAGTGAAACCAGAGACGATTTTTACACAACGTGGGCGCACCCTGTGGTGGAGGATTGGGCTGATTTTAAGGTTCAGATTGATAAATCGAAAAACAGCTATATGGACATTCTGTGTAAAAATATGCGTATTGCCGCTGAGTTCGGAAAAGACAAATTCATAGTAAATATGTCGGATTTACACTCAAATATGGACGCGCTTAGCGCTCTTAGAGGCCCGCAGGATTTGTGCTTTGACATAATGGATACACCGGAAGAAGTGCACAGGATATTAAATGAGGTAAGAGGTACATACAGGGAGATTTTTGACACTCTTTATGAAGCTGGAAATATGGGGAACACGGGAAGCACAAGCTGGGCGCCGCTTTACTGCGAGAGCGGAAAATTCGCCGTTGTTCAGTGTGATTTTTCATGTATGATCAGCCCTGCTCAGGCAAGAGAATTTGTAATTCCTGCAATTGAGGAGGAGGCCCAGTTCCTTGACTGCTGTGTATACCACTATGACGGCAAAGAAGCTCTGGGACACCTCGACGATATACTAGCAATAGATAAAATAAACTGTGTTCAGTGGGTTCCAGGTGACGGTCAGCCGCGCTCGATAGAGTGGATGGATTTGCTGAAAAAAATCCAAAAGGCGTCCAAGAGCCTGTGGATATTTGACTGGACGGCGCAGGAGATAAAGGAGCATTACAGAGAGCTTGACCCTAGTAAAACGGTATTTTCGCTTGACGTTGCTTCTCAGGATGAGGCGGAGGACTTACTCGAATTTTTAGAGAAAAACGGTTAATTCGCATGTTTAGAGATTTTTTATTTAATATATTGTGATTTTAAAGGACAGTGTTTTCATAAATGCTGTCCTTTATTTTTATGTTGAGACAAACGTATTTTGATGTATAATTAAATAGTAAAAATAATGTACTGAAAAGAAAAGGACGGGTTATATCGGTGAGAATAACGGCTGTTGAAAAATATAAAGGCAGTATGTACAACGTGTATGCGGACAACGAATATTTTGGCACGTTTCATATGGAGATAATTGTAAAGGAAGGCATAAAAAAAGACGCCGATTTTGATTTTGAAAAACTCGAACATATAAAAATAGAATCCGATATGCGGCGTGCAAGAGAGAGGGCACTGCATTTGCTCGAATACAGAGCTCACTCTAAAAAGGAATTGTATGATAAACTGAAAAAGAATTATGATGAGGAAATTTGTGATGAGGTGATAGAGCGCCTTTCCGACGCCGGACTTTTAGACGATGAAGCATATGCGTTCAGAATAGTTGAAATTTGCCTTGCAAAGAGCTACGGTAAGCTTCGTATAGCGCAGGAATTAAGGCGCAAGGGTATAGACAGCCAAACGGCGAAGGATGTGTTGGAAGAGTTTGACTTTGATTCAAATGACGAGCTTATAAATTTAATAGAGAGAAAATACGCTGCATATCTGAATGATGAAAAGGGAATAAAAAAGGTAAAAAATGCGCTTGTAAGAATGGGATACACATATTCTCAGATAAGAGAGGCTATAAACGCGTTTTCTGACGAATATGAGGAATACGAGGACTATTCTGACAGCGATATATTTTAAATATTTTAAAAAACCTTTAAACATGATACAAAAAGCTTTGAGTATCGTATATTTTATGTTAAAATACCAAATGAGCGTTTAATTAAGATATAAGACGTTTATTAAAACGGATTATTTGCCGGTGTTAAATATTCCGTGATTTTTAAAATATATATGTCACCGGAGAGGGATGGTTTTGGAGTATGCCGATTAAGGTTGGAATGGTATCGCTCGGATGTTCAAAAAATCAGGTTGACGCTGAGATAATGCTTTCTAAAATAAAAAAAGCAGGATTTGAGCTGTGCACTGATTCAGGCAGCTGCGATGTTGTAATTATAAATACCTGCGGATTTATAGAGGACGCTAAAAAAGAAGCGATTGAGAATATATTGGAGTTCTGCACTCTTAAAAAAGAGGGCAAAATCAAAGTGATAGTTGTAACAGGCTGTTTGGCTGAACGCTATCAGAAAGAGATTGCAAAGGAAATTCCGGAAGCCGACGTAGTTTTGGGAATAGGCTCTAACGACAATATTGTCGAGGCTATAAACAAAGCTTTAAAGGGCGATAAGGTATATGAGTTCGGACCTAAGGAAAACTGTCCGTTAAATGGTGACAGAATTATATCAAACCTGCCGTTTTTTGCATATCTTAAAATAGCTGACGGATGCGATAATTTCTGCACATACTGTGCTATACCTATGATAAGAGGACGTTACCGCAGCAGAGAGATGGACGACGTTGTCGCTGAGGCTCAGATGCTCGCCGACCACGGCGTTACCGAGATAATCGTTGTTGCTCAGGATCCGACAAGATACGGCGAGGACCTCAACAACGGAAACTGCATGCTGCCTGAGCTTTTAAGAAGACTGTGCAGAATAGAAAAACTGCACTGGGTAAGAGTTCTTTACTGCTATCCTGAAAGAATAACAGACGAATTACTTGACGTTATGGCAGAAGAGGATAAGCTTGTAAAATACTTTGATATACCGATACAGCACGTAAGTGAGCATGTGTTAAAGGATATGAACAGAGTAGGCAGTCCTAAGGAGCTCAGAGAACTCATGGAGAAGATACGCAGCAAAATTCCTTCCGTTGTGCTCAGAACTACACTTATAACAGGCTTCCCGGGTGAAACTGAGGAGGACTTTACAGAGCTTTGCAACTTTGTAAAAGACGTTAAATTTGACAGACTCGGCTGCTTTACTTATTCTGCTGAGGAGGGAACACCTGCCGCTGAGATGCCTAATCAGGTAGACGAGGAGATAAAACAGCGCAGAGCAGATGTAATAATGCTTGAGCAGAGCCGTATTGTTGAGGAGAAAAACAGCGCAATGATAGGTAAGACTGTTGAGGTTGTTGTAGAGGGCTTTGACAGATATGCCGAGAGCTTTTTCGGAAGAAGCGCCGCTGACGCTCCTGATATTGACGGAAAGGTGTTCTTCACATCTGAAAATAAGCTGAAAATGGGACAGTATGTCAATGTTCAGATAGATGACATAATGGACTACGACCTTATAGGAACAGTAGTAGAGTAAACACGACAGCGTATAACAGGGAGGAAAATACGGTGAACACACCAAACAAGCTTACGGTTTTAAGAGTTATCATGATACCGGTATTTCTTGTTTTCTTGCTCAATCAGTCTATACCTCATAATTATTTGTGGGCATTGATAGTGTTTTCTGCCGCTTCGCTGACAGATATGCTTGACGGACATTTGGCGAGAAAAAATAACCTTATCACAGATTTCGGAAAGTTTATGGACCCGCTTGCAGATAAGCTTTTAGTTACAAGCGCGCTTATATGCTTTATAGAGTTAAATCTTGTCAGCTCAATAGTCGTAGTTATAATAGTTGCAAGGGAATTTTTAGTGACATCATTAAGACTTGTTGCGTCATCTTCAGGCAAGGTTATTGCCGCTGATATTTACGGAAAAATAAAAACCGTCGCACAGCTTATTGCAATTATAGCTATAATGCTTTTACAGGAGCTTTTGCATGTTGGATTTATTACCGACACAAATATAGTTGCTATCATCGGTTCTGTTATGATGTGGATAGTTGCTGCGCTTACCGTTATTTCAGGTGCCAATTATCTTTGGAAAAACAGAAGCTTTGTCAATACAACTAAGTAAATAAATTTATTGAGGGGAATTTTTAAATTCCCCTTTTGCATATCTAAAATAACTGCTATTTCATTATCGTTTTTACATTTATACTGAAGGGAGGCAGCTTTCTCTGTACGAAAGTCAAAGTTATAAATGGACGTTAACACAAAAAGTAAACTGGCTAAAATTATAAAAATTGTATTGGCAGTTTTAATTATTGCAGCGTTGATATTTGCTGCTGTAAAGCTTTTTCCGTGGTTTATATCGCTTAAAGATGCCGAAAACAGGGATTTATTCAAACAGCAAATAGACTCAATGGGCATATGGGGAGCGCTCTTGTTTTTAGGCTTGCAGGTGTTGCAGATAGTTGTAGCAGTGCTTCCGGGTGAGCCGGTTGAGATAATTGCCGGTATGCTTTACGGCACTGTCGTGGGAATGCTGATGTGCCTTATAGGCATATTTATCGGCTCTGCAATCGTATACGGACTGGTAAAGCTGTTCGGAAAAAATATTATTGATAAAATATTTAAAAAAGAGGAGACGTCTAAATTTGAATTTTTGAGGAATACCGAAAAAATTGAAATGATGGTGTTTATTTTATTTTTTATACCGGGAACACCAAAGGACGCGCTTACATATTTTTCTCCGCTTTTAAATATAAAGCCTATCAGATTTTTTATAATTGCAACTATTGCAAGAATTCCGTCTGTAATAACTTCAACCTATGCAGGCGCAAGCATTATAGCGGGAAAATGGTGGCAGACGGTTATTGTGTTTGCAATATCGGGTATTTTAGGTATACTCGGTATATGGATACACAACAAAATAATAAATAGAAATAAAGAGAAGAAAACAGAAGAATAAATTTTATTATTAAAAGGGAATGAAAACAAATGAATTACGAGGAAGCGGTTGAGTATATCCACGCCTTTTTAAGGTTTGGAATGAGATTGGGATTGGGAAGAATGGCAAAGTTTTTGTCATATCTCGGAAATCCGCAGGACAAGCTTAAATTTATACATATAGCGGGAACTAACGGTAAGGGTTCCACTACGTCGATGACAGCAAAGGTTTTGGAGTATGCGGGCTACAAAACAGGTATGTATATCTCGCCGTATGTCATTGAGTTCCGCGAAAGAATGCAGATAAACGGACGTATGATACCAAAAGAAAAACTGGTCGAATATGTTGAGCGCGTAAAAGTTATAGTTGACAAGATGAAAGCCGACGGCGAATGTCCGACAGAGTTTGAGGTTGTTACGGCAATAGCGCTGTGTTGGTTTGCAGACAGCGGGTGCGATATAGTTTGCTTCGAGGTAGGCCTCGGAGGCAGATTTGACGCCACAAACGTTATAACATCGCCTTTGATGAGCGTTATATGCTCAATAAGCTTTGACCATGTCGATATACTCGGAGATACAATAGAAAAAATAGCTGAGGAAAAATGCGGTATCATAAAGCCGGGCTGTGACGTAATATCTTATCCGCTTCAGGATAAAAAGGCGCTTGAAGTTATAAAAAAATATGCCAAGGAAAACTCATCGAAGCTTACAGTCGGCGATTACAGCGCGGTTAAAATTATAAGGGACAGCTTTTTTAACAAGGTTATTGAATATAAGGGATTTACACTGACACTCGGACTGCCGGGAGAACATCAGACAGCCAATACGGTAAACGTTATGGAAATTCTCTTAAATCTGCGTTTAAAGGGCTACAATATACCTGATGAAGCCATTATAAACGGAATTGCTGATACACGTTTTCCTGCAAGACTTGAAAAGCTGTCGGACAAGCCGCTCGTCGTTTTGGACGGAGCGCACAATCCGTCGGGAATAAATGCGCTGTCGGAATCGATAGATAAACTCGGCGATATACCTATAACGCTTGTAATCGGTATGCTTTCGGATAAGGATTACAACTCATCAATGAAAATACTGTCGCCTAAATGCAAAAGAATTTTTACACTGACACCGCCGTCTCCGCGTGCTTTGTCGGGCGATGAGCTCAAGGAAGTAGCACTTAAATATATTGATGACGCAGAATCATTCGGTGATGATATACAAGGTGCAGTATATGCTGCAATAGAAGCTGCAAAGGCTGAAAACGGCGCTGTGATAATGTGCGGTTCACTATATCTTGCCGAAGTTACACGAAAAGCTGCGTTAAAGTACTTTTCCGAGAGGTGAAAAAGTGGTATAATAATCTATTAGGTAAAAACATGTCGCTTTTTGTGGCAGTTTTTATAAAAATAAAAAAGAACGGAGATGCAGATGATGGGAGCAAAACATCTAATTGATCTGGGGGATTTTTCACAGGAGAAAATTAAAAGCATAGTAGAGCTTGCCTGCAAAATAAAGGAAAATCCTTCGGCATACATGGACGTATGTCACGGTAAAATTATGGCAACACTCTTCTATGAACCGTCTACAAGAACAAAAATGTCTTTTCAAACAGCTATGCTGCGCTTGGGAGGACAAGTGATAGGTTTTGACAATCCGCAAAACACCTCCGTATCAAAGGGTGAAACTTTAAAGGATACTATTCAGATTATATCCGGTTATGCTGATGTAATAGTTATGAGAACACCTACTGAGGGCTCTGCTAAGGCGGCAGCGCTCAACTCACCGATACCTGTTATAAATGCAGGCGACGGAGGACATCTCCACCCGACACAGACTCTTACAGACCTTGTAACAATGTACACTGAAAAGGGTACATTACATAACCTCACAATAGGACTGTGCGGTGACCTAAAATACGGCAGAACAGTTCACTCACTCATAAAGGAAATGTGCAAATACAACACAAAGTTTGTGCTCATTTCAACAAAGGAGCTCACAGTTCCGCAGTATCTTAAAGATATGATGAATGCAAGCGGCTGCGGCTATGAGGAGATAAACACACTTGAAGATGCTATCTCCAAGCTTGATGTTCTGTACATGACACGAATTCAGAGAGAGCGCTTTGCCTCCCTTGAGGAGTATGAAAGACAGAAAAACGTATATGTACTCGACAGCGCAAAGATGAAAAAGGCTAAAAAGGATATGATAGTGCTTCATCCGCTTCCAAGAGTAGATGAAATCGAAATAGATGTGGATAACGACCCGAGAGCAGCTTATTTCAGACAGGCAGTAAACGGAATGTATGCCAGAATGGCGCTTATCCTCACAACATTGACCAGTGACGAGGAGTCCAAGCCTATCGTATTAAACCGCGAGTATCCGTCTGTTAAATGTTCAAATCCGAAATGTGTAACACAGACAGAGACATATCTTCCGAAAACATTTTCAAAAAGCGGCGATATGCTTGTGTGCGATTACTGCGACGAAAGAGTCCTTATCTAATCAGGCATTATGGAAAACTGTGTAAAAAAGGCAGTGATACTGTCTGCTGTGCCTAAAAGCACAGGCTTTACTGCTGAAATGCTTAAACTGATAAGACAAACTGCACCGAGCAATATAGAAATATCGGATGTAAATATGTTTTATCAGAATATATTGCCGTGTACTGATTGCGGATATTGTTTAAAAAATGATGCCTGCCGTATAAATACTGACGATTTTGACACAATAACAGAGAAAGTTAAATCAGCTGATATTGTAATCGTTCTGACTCCTGTATATTTTTTGTCACTGCCGTCACCTTTAAAAGCGTATTTTGACAGAATGCAGAGATATTTTTCTCAGAAATTTATCAGAAAAATTCCGTCAAAGGATTTTCCTGCAAGAAAAAAAGGTGCGGTAGCTGTCTGCTGCGGAGCGGGGGACTCATTTGTAGTCGAGGTTGTATCAAAAACTGTTAAAATGATGTTTGACTGCATAAACACTCAGCTCTGCGACGTGTTCAGTGTAATGAATACCGATAAATTACATGTTTCTGATATTTCTTCAGATGAAAATATGGATAAATTGAAAAAATTTTGGGAAAATTTAATTTAGGTATTGCAAATACACTAATATGGTATATAATATACTCAAGGACACAGAAAACCTTATAAGACGTAAGAATTAAGGAGGATTTAAAAATGGCAGTTATCGAATTAAATAATAATACATTTAAAAATGAAGTGTTGGAGTCTAAAGGCGTAGTAATGGTTGATTTCTGGGCACCATGGTGTGCACCTTGCCGTATGCTCTCACCTGTTGTAGACCAGGTTGCTGAGGAGACAGCAGGCGTAAAGGTAGGAAAGGTAAACATCGACGAGGAGATGGATCTTGCTGTACAGTACGGCGTTCAGTCCATTCCATGTATCGTAGTATTTAAAGACGGTAAAGAAGTTAACCGTTCCGTAGGCGTTGTTCCTAAAGCTAAGCTTCAGCAGATCATTGAGAACGCATAAGTAATTCTCAAAAAATATAAAAAAGCCGATAAACTTAATGTTTATCGGCTTTTACTTTTATAGCAAATAAAAACTCCCCTGTAAATAAACAGGGGAGTAAATTGTTTTTATTAAGGATAGAATTATTCCTCGTCCTCTTCTTCAGGAGCATCCCAGTTGTGCCATACGTTCTGAACGTCGTCGTTGTCCTCGAGCATATCGAGAAGTCTCTGCATTTTTACAGCAGTATCAGGGTCGTCGATAGCTGTATATGTGGAAGGTATATACTCAAGCTCTACTGACTCAAATGTATAGCCCTTTTCCTCAAGAGCAGTTCTTACTGCAAAGAGGGCAGTAGGGTCAGTGAAAATCTCAACTATATCGTCCTCTACGTTAAAATCATCTGCGCCTGCGTCAAATACATCCTCCATGAGTTTTTCCTCATCAATACCGTCGTTTGGTACAATGATAAGACCTTTCTGTGAGAACATGAATGATACACAGCCCTGCTGACCGAGGTTACCGCCGAATTTATCGAAATAGTGGCGTACATCGCCAGCGGTACGGTTTCTGTTATCTGTAAGAGCCTCAACAATAACGGCAACACCGCATGGACCGTATCCCTCATATGTAATTGACTCATACTCGTTGCGGTCGGAATCTCCGGCAGCTTTTTTTATACATCTGTCTATGTTATCATTAGGAACGTTGTTTGCTTTAGCCTTTGCAATAAGGTCTTTGAGCTTAGAGTTGTTGTTCGGGTCAGCGCCGCCCTCTTTAACAGCAACAGCTATTTCACGGCCGATTTTTGTAAATATTTTAGCTTTTGCGCCGTCTGTCTTTTCCTTTTTTCTCTTAATATTATTCCATTTAGAATGTCCTGACATGAAGACCGTCCTTTCCGTTTACGGTAAAATATAAAATTTATATTATAAATTTATTTTAGCTAATATATTTTACCACAAACAAGCGTCCTCTGACAAGGGGAATAGTGTACAGAGGACGCTTGTTTCAATGATTAAAGATTAGTCTTTTTAGTCTTTGTATTCCGGTGACTGTTTTTTCTGCTTTGCTGAGTTGTGTTTGCACTGCTGAGAGGAAGAATTCTGATGATTGGCATGCTGAGGATTTACAAGCATATCAGCTGTTTTAGAGAGGATAGTCTCATCGTTCTGTTTTTTGTTTTTTGAATTTTTAGCCATGATAATTAACCACCTTTTCTCCGACATTTTATATTTTTACATCAAGTCTTGTCGGCAACCGTGATGTAAAGCTTTGTGCTCTATTATTTTTATACTTTTTAATTAAAATATTCACGTAACAAAAATTTAATATAAAAAGGTATTGCAATTAATATACCAATGTGGTATATTAAGAACGGACAGAAAACAACAGTTTGTAAAGCTGTTCTAATTACTTAAAAAATTATAGAATAAGGGGATTAAAAACATGAAAACATATGTATGTTCTATTTGCGGTTATGTTCACACAGGAGATTCTGCACCGGAGTTTTGCCCACAGTGTAAAGCACCTGCTTCCAAATTCGTAGAGCAGGACGAGACAGCTATGACATGGGCTGACGAGCACAGAGTAGGCGTTGCTGAGGGTGTTGATCCAGAGATCTATGAGGGCCTTCAGATGAACTTCACAGGCGAGTGCACAGAGGTTGGTATGTACCTTGCAATGGCTAGAGTTGCTCACAGAGAAGGTTATCCAGAAATCGGCCTTTACTGGGAGAAAGCTGCTTGGGAAGAGGCAGAGCACGCTGCTAAATTTGCTGAGCTCCTCGGCGAAGTTGTAACTTCCAGCACAAAGAAAAACCTCGAGCTCAGAGTTGCTGCTGAGAACGGCGCTTGCGACGGTAAGAAGAAGCTCGCTGCTAAAGCTAAAGAGCTCGGTCTCGACGCTATTCACGATACAGTTCACGAGATGGCTAAAGACGAAGCACGTCACGGCTGCGCATTCAAAGGTCTTCTTGACAGATACTTTGGTAAATAAGAAATAGCTAAATAACTGATTTTTAAAATGCACTCATCGTTTTGGTGAGTGCATTTTTTTATAAACATTACCATAATGCTGTTTTTACAAAATTTCATAACAGATGAATATTTAATTATTACAACAGTTTAAATTTGATTTATTAAACATAATAATGCATAAAAATACTTGAATTTACTTTTTCCACGTTTTAAAATAACTCGAAACAACATTTGCGGAGGAACAAATATGAATCGAGACATGACACAGGGAAGCCCTATGAAAACCATAGTTGGATTTACGATTCCGATATTTATCGGCAACGTTTTCCAACAGTTTTACAGTATGGTTGATACCATTGTAGTAGGGCAGTTTGTAGGTACAGACGCATTGGCTGCCGTAGGTTCTACGGGTACTATCATGTTTTTGATTTTAGGATTTCTTATGGGCTTCAGTACGGGCGTAACTGTATTGACAGGACAGTGTTTTGGTGCCGGAGATTTTGACAGAATGCGTAAAACAGTTGCATCTGCCATTACGCTTTCTGCTATTTTGTCTATTGTTATGACAGCAGTTAGTATGCTGTGTATGCGCTCGCTTTTAACTGCGATGAACACGCCTGAAAATGTATTCCATGACGCTTATTCATACATTATGGTTATTTGCGGCGGAATTGTAGCACAGGTAGCCTATAATCTGCTTTCATGTTTTCTGCGTGCTTTGGGAAACAGCCGTGTGCCGCTCTATTTTCTCATATTGGCAGCTGTGCTCAATGTTGTTTTGGACCTTTTGTTTATTATCGTATTCCATATGGGTACTGCCGGAGCTGCATGGGCTACGGTTATAAGTCAGGGTATTTCGGCATTTTTGTGCCTTATTTATATTGGAAAGTGTGTACCGGAATTGTGGCTGCAAAAAGAGGACTGGAAATTCCCGTTTAAAATGGTTTGTACACAAATTGGCGTGGGATTGCCTATGGCGTTTCAATTTTCAATTACGGCAATCGGAACGATCATGGTTCAGTCATCGCTTAATGTGCTCGGTGCATTGCCTATGGCGGCCTTTACAACAGCCAACAAGGTAGAGCAGGTGCTTACACAGGCTTATACTGCTCTTGGCACTACAATGGCTACATACTGCGCACAAAATACAGGTGCAAAAAGAATTGACAGAATACGTTCAGGATTTCGTGCTGCAACAGCAATCGGAACTGTTTATTCAGTAATAGCAGGGATGGCAATCGTCCTGTGGGGAAAATATTTGACATATCTTTTTGTATCTGCTGGAGACGCCGTATCAATTATTTCAGATGTGCAGATATACTTGTGGTGTGTGGGTATTTTCTTTATTCCGCTTATGATAGTCAACGTTTACCGTAACGGAATACAGGGTATGGGTTACGGTATGCTGCCTATGACAGCAGGCATCGCAGAGCTCATAGGGCGTGGTGTAGTTGCGCTGATTGCGGTGCAGTACCGCAGCTATTTCGGCGTATGTATGGCAAGTCCCGTAGCGTGGGTTTTAGCAGGAATACTGCTGTTTGCAATGTATTTTGTTGTTGTTCGTGATCAGGAACGAAAAAAAACAGCGGGAATACAAGCTGATGAGCAGACGGTTTGATAAAACAGAAAGGCTTTTATTTACTGCCTAAAATAATAAAATTTATTGTAAAACTGACATTAAATAAAACAAAGCCTCGGCAATCTTAAAGATTGTCGAGGCTTTGTCGTCATGAAACTTATACTAATATATACTAAACTGAAAATCATCTTGATATTCATACTGTCCTGCTTCTAAATAAGTACCTATCTGTTCTGCTTCAGGGGCATTTTCACCAGTGAATAAAATAGAAAAACTGAATTTTTCTGTTGACGGTTTATTTACATCGTCTATCCAGTCAATTTTTCCCTCAATAAAATACAGCGATGTATTGTATTCTGCAGGTTCAACTTTTGTAACGGAATAGTTTGTGATTTCCGCAACTTTACTTGGAAAATCATTGCCAATAGAAAACATGTCACCAACCATCTCGGAGCGCAAATATCCGTTTAAAAAATCCGAGTTTTGGAATTGTTCTATTGCCGTATTAACCGCAGAATACTCTGTTGAATTTAAATCAGAACTATTTCTCTTAAAACTTACGTTAATTATACTTACAATGAGTAAAAAAGCAATAATAGGGATAAAAATTGCAAATAATACATATCGGGTATTTTTCTTTCGGGGCTTATTAGGAGGCACTACAAAAGTGGGATTTTCTGTTTGAACAGGAATACTTGGAGATGTTTGTGTGTTTGGATGCATATTATAATTTCGTGAATTTTCTCTAGTAGTGTTTATCTGGTGTGCTCCGCAGAATGTGCAAAATTTAGCACCATCTGCTATCTCTTTTCTACAATTAAGACATTTCAAAACTAATTCCTCCTTTTTCTTAAATGCTGTTATTATCAGAACTTATTGTTACATTAGGGTCAACACTTGCGGTGAGGACAAGCATCAGATTTGAAATAGTTCCGAATGAGTAAGTCACACCGTCAATTTCTCTTTTAGATATAAGTGTATTGCTGTCATTTTCTATTTTTTCCATTTTAGTAACCATATCTAATAATATATTTTTTGCTTCCGCGTAATTCATATCAGGGTTTAAGGTGTTTACCAAGGCAACAAATGCAGGTGTTATTTGCGTTATATCATCTCCGACATAAACAACTGATACAGTATCCATAACTTCAAATATTTTTGATTCGACTGCTTCTGATTTGTCCTTGCCTGATTTGCTGAAAGAAAGCGTTGCTGGTTCAAAACCTACAGTTACATCATAATCGTACCCATCATTATCTTCATTTTTCCCTATAAAACTGACACTGTATATATTGTTAAGACAAGATTTATATGCTTGAGCAAATTGCTCTCCGGTGACAGCAAACTTTCCGTCTTTCAACAATGAAACTTCTAATTTTTGAACAGAAGCTTCTTCTGTACTGTTTGTTTGAGAAGATACTGTTGTACCGTTTGTTTGGCCATGTGGTTTGCTTGAACATCCAACGCTTCCGATCACCATTATCAAAGCCAAAAGGCAAGCGCATAGTCTTTTCATTCAATATACCCTCCTAGTTTTTGAATAGATTTGTCTACATTATAACACAATGCAATATTATTGCAAGTATTTTATCTTGCTTTTTAATTCTATATTTTGTTTTAACACAAATGCATAATCGTTATGAAAGGAGTGCATTTATATGTTTAAAATACAAAAAGGATATGACAGTGAAAGCAAAACGTTTCGTTTACCTGTTGAATTGATAAAAAAGTTAGAAGATTTAGCGGTGAAAAACAAACTCTCTTTAAATCAACTTGTAATACAATGCTTAAATTATGCAATTTCTAATTTAGACACAACAGAAGATGATGAAAAAACACATGATAGCAAATAATTAAAAGCAGATATACTATATTTACTGGACTTTAAGAAAAATTTATTGATACAACTTATAATTTGCATACAATTTAACCACATAGCATGTATTAAATGAAGAACAAATATTGCAAACCGCACAATAAATGATATAATGTAAGCAACTAATGTATCTTGAAAGGAGTTTTACTATGGGACTTATTAAAGCAGGAATAGGTGCAGTTGGCGGAGTACTGGCTGACCAGTGGAAAGAGTTTTTCTATTGCGATTCTATTGAGAAAGATGTTTTAGTTAAAAAAGGACAAAAGCGCACAGGCGGAAGATCCTCTAATACAAAGAGCAGCGATAATATAATCACAAACGGTTCAGGCATAGCAGTTGCAGACGGGCAGTGTATGATTATTGTTGAACAGGGTAAAATTGTTGAAGTATGCGCTGAGCCCGGTGAATATACATATAATAGCTCAACTGAGCCCAGTGTTTTTTCCGGCGAATTGGGCGACAGCTTGGTTGAGACATTCAAAAGTATAGGAAAACGTTTTACTTATGGTGGAGATACAGGCAAAGACCAGCGAGTTTATTACTTTAACACAAAGGAAATTCTGGACAATAAATTCGGTACGCCTAATCCGATACCGTTCAGAGTAGTTGACAGAAATATCGGACTTGATGTAGATGTATCTGTACGCTGTTCAGGAGTTTATTCCTATAAAATCACAAATCCTCTGTTGTTCTACACAAACGTATGCGGAAATGTAGAGTATGAATATACAACAGACGAAATTGCAAGTCAGCTTAAAACTGAATTTGTAAGCGCATTGCAGCCGGCATTTTCCAAAATGTCCTCAATGCAGATGCGTCCTAACGAAATTCCGGGCCATGCAATGGAGCTTGCAGACGCTATGAACGAGGCTCTTACAAAGAAATGGGCTGAGCTTAGAGGATTGTCTGTTGTTTCAATAGCAATGAACCCAATTACATTGCCTGAGGAAGACGCGCAGATGATAAAGACAGCGCAGAAAAACGCCATGTTCAGAGACACCACAATGGCGGCAGCTCACCTTGTAGATGCACAGGCTCAGGCAATGAAGTCAGCGGCTTCCAATTCTGCAGGTGCCATGACAGGTTTTATGGGACTCGGTATGGCAGCACAGTCCGGCGGTATGAATGCTCAGACTCTGTACGGTATGGGTCAGCAGCAGAACAACACTCAGAATACAGCCGGAAATGATACTTGGAAGTGCGCCTGCGGTGCTATTGTAAGCGGAAATTTCTGCTCACAGTGCGGAGCTAAAAAGCCACAGCCGACAGCTGCCGACGAGTGGATATGCCCTAACTGTTCTACAAAGGCGAGTGGTAAATTCTGCCCTGAATGCGGAACTAAAAAGCCTGAGGAAAACGGCTGGACATGTGCAAAATGCGGTACAGTAAATAAGGGCAAGTTCTGTCAGAACTGTGGAGAGAAAAAGCCGGAAGGTGCGCCTCTGTATAAATGCGACAAGTGCGGATGGGAGCCTGAGGACCCTAAAAATCCTCCTAAGTTCTGTCCGGAATGCGGCGATGTATTCAACGATAACGACATAAAATAAAATATATAATTAGATAAAAAGGAGGGTGTATATGGCAGTGTTGCAGGAATATAAATGTCCGTGCTGCGGCGGAGCGATTGAGTTTAACACTGAGGCTCAAAAAATGAAATGCCCGTACTGTGATACGGAATTTGAAATGGATACGCTCAAAAATTACGACGAAGAATTAAAAAATGATACTGATGATGATATAAACTGGGAGACACAGGCAGGCGGAGAATGGCAGGAAGACGAAAAAGGCTCGATGCGCTCTTATGTCTGCAAATCATGCGGCGGTGAAATTTTAGGCGATGCCAATACAGCGGCTACCGCATGTCCGTTTTGCGGAAATCCTGTTGTAATGATGGAGCAGTTTTCCGGAGAATTGCGACCTGATTTTGTCATTCCGTTTAAACTGGATAAAAAAGCGGCTAAAGAAGGTTTGTTAAAGCATTTAAAAGGTAAAAAGCTTTTGCCTAAAGTTTTCAAGGACGAAAACCATATAGATGAGGTTAAGGGCATATATGTTCCGTTTTGGCTTTTTGACGCCGATGTAACAGCGCATATGCGTTACAGGGCTACAAAGGTGCGTACTTGGAGTGACAGCAATTACAGATACACTCAAACAAGCTTTTACTCGCTTGTAAGAAACGGAAGTATAGCTTTTGAGAGAGTTCCTGTTGACGGTTCAACAAAAATGGACGATGAGCTTATGGAGTCAATAGAGCCGTTTAATTTTAATGATGCTGTTGACTTTCAGACAGCATATCTTGCAGGATATTTTGCGGATAAATATGATGTAAATGCTCAGGAGAGTATAAACCGTGCTAACGGAAGAATAAGAAGCAGTACCGATGAAGTGTTTAAAAGCACAGCAAAAGGGTACAACACAGTTATGCCTGAGTCAGGAAACATAAAGATAAATAACGGTAAGGCAAAGTATGCTCTTTACCCTGTATGGATACTCAATACAACGTGGAAAGGTGAGAAATACACCTTTGCCATGAACGGACAAACAGGTAAGTTTGTAGGAAATCTTCCGATAGATAAAGCGGCGGCTGTTAAATGGTTTTTAGGCGTTGCAGCAGCTGCAAGCGTCATTACATACGGTTTGGCACAGCTTTTATGGCTTATAGGCTTTTTGGGATAGGGGGTAAATAATATGAAAAAGATTTTAACAGCAGTTTTATCCTTTGTCCTGATTACAGTGTCAATTATATCGGTGTCCGCATTGGATAATGGCAGTGTTACACGCGTTAACGACTATGCAGACCTTTTGAGCGACAGTCAGGAAACAAAGTTGCGTGAAAAGCTCGACGAAATAAGTGAAAAAAATCAATGCGATGTTGTAATTCTCACAGTTGACGAGCTTGACGGAAAATCATCTCAGGCATATGCCGATGACTTTTATGACGAAAACGGCTTTGGTTTTGGCGCAAACTATGACGGAATACTTCTGCTTGTAAGCATGGGGCAGAGAGACTGGGCGATATCTACCTGCGGTTATGGTATAACTGCATTTACTGATGCGGGAATGGACTATATGGTCGATAGATTTAAACCCGATTTAAGCGACGGCGATTATTATAAAGCTTTCGATACATATGCTGACTTATGCGATGATTTTCTTGTTCAGGCAAAGACAGGTAAGCCATATGATGTAGGAAATCTTCCTAAAACACCGCTCGGACTTCACTGGATACTCATTGCGCTTGTTGTAGGTGTGATAATTGCGGTGATTGTTATCGGAGTTATGATAAACGATTTAAAGAGCGTCCGTCCGAATAACAGAGCCGCTGATTATCAAAAAGAGGGCAGCTTTGTGCTCAACACACAAAAGGATATGTTCTTATACCGCACTGTTTCAAAAA
>CALXEM010000133.1 GCA_944387335.1 uncultured Clostridia bacterium
CAGCACCTATTCCCCAGTGAGTATTTATAGTCTGGCACATCTCAGCGGCGATATATTTCGGGAAACCATCCTGATTTAAAGCCTTAGGATGATGCTGTTCAAAAGTAACGCTGTCCAGCTCAGGGTGACCAAGAGCACCGAGAGCGCTCAGTCCCGTGTTGTTTATAATCATGGCATTTGGCTGATAACGTCTTATTGTACCGTAGAGCTCATCCTCTTTCCAGTCTGCATCAGGCTTGCTCCAGTTTCCGTCAAACCAAAATCCGCCTATCTCGCCGTAATTTGTACACAGTATCTCAACTGATTTTCTCAAGTATTCGAGGTATGCGTCAAAATCATTGTTGAAGCTGTCCTGATACCAGTCGAGCGTTGTATGATAGAACATCGGCATAATACCATCCTCGCGGCAAGCCTGCACAAATTCAGCTACAAGGTCGCGCTTTGCAGGAGAGTGTACAGCGTCATAATCGCACAGTCCGCGTGTATCATAGAGTGAAAAGCCCTCGTGATGTCTTGTGGTGAGAGTTATGTACTTCATCCCCGCTTTTTTGGCAAGCGATGTAATTTTCTTTGCGTCAAAATCCTTTGCGGTAAATGTATCAAAAAGCTTTACATATTCCTCTTTAGGTATTTTTCCGAGATTCATTATCCACTCGCCTTTTCCCATCTGCGAATAAAGACCCCAGTGGATAAACATTCCGAATCCCAGTTTTTCAAATCTTGAAATTCTCATTTCAGGTACAGGTACAGCCATTTTATAAAGACCTCCTAATTAAAGTAAATTGTAAAAATAAAACAGGCTCTTTTATGCGATTATCATATCACACACAGAGCCTGTCAACAATATCAAATTGTCAATTTAAATCATTTGAAATATTAAAATGCTTAAATCTGATACTTTAGCTGGTAAAGTAATCATTTTAAATCAAATTTGCTCATTACTTCTTTGATATTTTCCGCAAAAAGCTTCTGAGTACATTTGATTTTCTCTCCTTATGCTTTTGCGGATTTTCCTGAGCAAGCTTTGCGTTTTTGTAAGCTTCCTCGTAGAAATAAATCTGGCTGTCAAGCTTTTCATCGCCGTCGCGCACGTGCTCGTAATCGCCGTTTTCCATTTGAACTCGGCGCTTTACATTGTCGCGCATCATTATATCGAGCATATGCAGTATTCTGTTACGTATAGACACATCAGCTATCGGAACACCTACCTCAACACGTCTTTCGGTATTTCTGGTCATAAAGTCGGCTGAAGCTATGTATATTTTCTGCCTTTCACCTACTCCGAATACATATATTCTCGAATGCTCCAAAAAGCGTCCTACAATGCTGTGTATCGTTATATTGTCGGTGTGGTTCTTTACACCTGAGCGCAGACAGCATATTCCTCTTATTATCATGTCTATTTTAACGCCTGCTTCTGACGCCTCTATGAGCTTATTTATGATTATTTTATCGCTCAAAGAGTTTATCTTAACGATTATTCTTGCGTCTGCCCCGCTCTTTGCACATGCTATCTCCCTGTCGATAAGCTCTACAATCTTATTTTTAAGGCATAAAGGCGCCACCAAAAGCTGATTTGAGTAGTCGACAAGATTTCCAGTAGACAGGCAGTTGAACACAACAGACGCGTCCGAGCCTATTTCCTGCCTGCTTGTCATAAAGCAGAAGTCTGTGTAAAGCTTAGATGTCTTTTCGTTGTAATTTCCTGTTCCTATCTGAGTGTAATACTCTATGCGGTTACCTGATTTTTTTGTTATGAGCAGAAGCTTTGAATGTACCTTATAATCGTCAAGTCCGTATATTACAGTACATCCTGCGTCCTCAAGACGTTTTGACCAGCCTATATTGTTCTCCTCGTCAAAGCGTGCTCTGAGCTCCACAACCACAAGCACGTCCTTGCCATTTTCAGCCGCCTTTACAAGAGCACCTATAACCTGAGAATTGCTTGCAACCCTGTAAAGCGTTATCTTTATCGACACAACGTCCTTATCCTCTGCCGCCTCGTTTAAAAGCCTTATAAACGGCTCTATGCTTTCAAAAGGATATGAGAGGAACAAGTCGTTTTTCAAAAGCTGTTTCATTATAGGAACATCTTTCTGCACCATAGCCGACGGCTGAGGTGTAAGCGGATTGTAAAACAGATTTTCATATTTTTTATGGTTTATTTTATCTTCAAGCTCGCCAACAAATGATAAGTCAAGAGGTGACCTTGTTATAAATACCTTGTCGTCACTCAACTCCAGCTTTGAGCATATATATTCCATTAAGTCAACATTTACACTGTTAAAAAGTTCAAGTCTTACGGCTGTGAGCTTCTTTCTCTTCTTTACAAGCTCGCTCATAACAGCTCTGAAGTCAACTTCCTCGTCATAATATGCCTCATCGACATTTATATCAGCGTTTCTTGTTATTCTGAAAATGGTTTTATCCAGCACTTTATAATTTTTAAATACTCTGTCTGCAAAAAGCCATATCAAATCCTCAACAAGCACAAATCTTATATGGTCTTCACCGCTGTTGTCAGGCAGATAAACTACACGTTCAAAGCAGTTGCTGACAGGAATAATGCCGAGCTGTACAAACTTTTTATTGGAGCCTAAATGCACTCCGACATATATATCCTTATTTCTCAAAAACGGGAACGGGTGGTGTTTGTCAATTACCTGAGGGGATACAAGAGGCTCTATTTCATTGTGAAAATAGTTTTCCAAAAAGGCGTAGTCCTCACCTGAAAGATTGGATAAGCTCACCTGCTCTACACCCTGTATAGAAAGCTGAGACATTATATTAAAATATGTATTGTCCTTTTGCGGTACCATTTGCTTTGCACGTGCAAATATTGCGTCGAGCTGTTCCTGAGCAGTCATACCTGTTCTTGAATCGACAGCAGGCTCCTTTAAAAGAGTTTGGTCATGCAGTGAACCTACCCTTATCATAAAAAACTCGTCAAAGTTACTGCAAAAGATAGATACAAACCTCAATCTCTCATAGAGCGGCACATTTTCATCCTGTGCCTCCTCCAAAACACGCATATTAAATCTCAACCAGCTAAGTTCTCTGTTTTCATATAACTCAAATCTATTAAAGCTATCATTAACAGACATACCTCAATAAACCCCCATAAATATTTGTAAATCACACAGTTTCTTTTTTCTTTTTACGTTTTGAAATTACCTCTGCCATAACAAAGCCCTCTCTTACACCGGATTTCACAACAACTATCTGCTTTGCTCCGACAGTTTTTGCAATAGCTTTTATAACCAGCATACCCGGAATTATTGTATGGCTTCTTGCAGGAATAATCTTATTCAGCAGTTTTATACCGTTCATTCCCATATTGCATATTGTGTCGCACATGGTGGTTATGTCCTTTACATCCATCTGATATTCCGAAGAACCCTCAATACCGAGCATTCCTCTGTGGAGCTTAGCCATAGCGCGGGCAGTTCCGCCCATTGCATACAACACTCCGTCAGGACATGGCTTTATGTCATTTTGGGAGATAAGCTTCTTTACATATTTATATAACTTATCCCTTTCATTTTTATCCGGTATAACTCCGCTTACAAATTCATTATATATGCGCAGACAGCCTATCGGCAGACTTACGCTTTGTGTAATCTGTGAATTGTCAAATCCGAATATCTGTCCGCTTCCGCCGCCTATATCGCATCCCATGCCTGAAAGAAGCTGTGGCTTTGAATGCAAAAGACCGCAGAAATCATAATACGCTTCCTGTTCACCGCTTATGATTTCTATTTTTATTCCTGTTTTCTCTTTAACCTCAGATATTATCTCATCGCAGTTGTTTATACCTCTGAGCGAAGCTGTAGCAATACAATAATTTTTTTTACAGCTTAAAAGCGATATTATCTGTGAAAATTTCCCCAGTGCCTCCAGTATGCTCCGGTAGCCTTCCTCGTCAAGATGTCCGTTTGCCGTATGGCTTATAAGACCTAAAAACATACTCTCATTAAATATTTCAGTAAAAGCATTATCCTTTACTTCATACACTACCAGTCTTACCGTGTTTGAACCCAAATCTATCAGTGAACAGCGCACATAGATCACCCCTGTCGTTTTATTATATTTTAAGACATAAATTTACTATTTTATTATATATCCATTGTTAAATTTTTTCAATTATTTTTACACAACTTTGATGTAAATTCTGCGTAAATCATTATATAACTCACACAAAAAAATGATTATGCACACTGCTTTTTACAGCAAAAGCATAATATATATCTCGTTATATTTTTCTGTTATACTTTATTTAGTTTCGATATAACTTTATGGACACAGCTTGTCCTATAAGCTGATTTTACAGCATTGCTCGCTCTGTGTCCTGTAAATATGGAATAAGCGGCTGTATTATATAACCAAAGGAGGTCAAAAACGTGGACCAAATAAAAACAGGAAGCTTTATAAAAGAGCTCCGCAAAGAAAAGGGACTTACACAGGAACAGCTTTCGGAAATATTCGGCGTATCGCGCAGAACTGTCTCAAGGTGGGAGACGGGGAGCAATCTGCCTGATTTAGACATACTTGTTGAAATGGCGGACTATTTTGACGTAGAACTCCGCGAGCTGTTGGACGGTGAAAGAAAGGAGAAAAAAATGGACAGCGAGCTTAAAAAAACCGTATTACAGGTAGCCGATTACAGTAATGAGCAAAAGAGAAAACTGACAAAGCGCATTCACATTTTGTTTATCGCCGGACTTATAGCAGGAATCATCTATATGGTATTTATTTTCACAGGCAACAGCGATAACTGTTTTGCGGGTATGTGTCAGGGATTTATGTTTGGAATGATGATAGTCGGCACTGTAACGACAAGCAGATATGCCTCAAAGATACATGAAAAGAAGCTAAAACTTCTCCGCCGCTTGAAAAAGCAAAGTTAATAAAAGTAAAATATATCCTCAATAAAGTGAAAAAATCGGCAATGCTCATTAAAAAGTGCACTGCCGATTATTTTATGTGTGGAGTGATGTTTCTGTTTTATTTTCCGCAGAGCTCGTCCCGCAAAATAAGCAGAAGCTTTTTTTCACGCCGCGATACCTGAACCTGCGTCATGCCGAGCTCATTTGCAGTCTGAGTCTGAGTTTTGCCTAGAAAATATCTTAACTGTATCAGCTTTTTGTCCCGCTCATCCAGAGCTTTCACCGCCTGTTTTAAGGAGAGCTTGTCAGAAAGCTCCTCCTCCGGTGACTGTACAGGCAAATCTATCTGCGCTGACGGTGCATCGTCGTCAGATGAGGGTGTCAGTGACATAACGGGACTGCTTGCGCTTATCGCTTCGACTACATCCTCTGTTTTTTCTCCCATATATTCGCTTATCTGCGTGACTGTCGGCTCTCTGCCCAGTTTTACGGCGAGATATTCCCTAGCTCTGTTTACTCTTACAGCTCTCTCTTTTATACTGCGTGATACCTTTACCGTTCCGCCGTCCCTGAAAAGGCGCCGCATCTCTCCGAGTATGACGGGAACAGCATATGTGGAAAAGCGCACTCCCCTGTCAAAGTCAAATGCATCATATGCTTTGACAAGTCCCATACATCCCGCCTGAAACAAATCGTCATACTCTATTCCGCGTCCCTTTAAACGGTGTGCGCACGAATGTACAAGACCGATGTTTTCCTCTATCATTTTTTCACGGTCTGTATTAGTTTTTTTATTCGTATCACGCCCCTTTACGGGCATTATTCATCTCCTTTCGAGCGGATAACCTTTACCATCGTTACAGTAGTTCCCTTTGAAGGAGTTGATGTCACCTTAAGCTTGTCCATAAAGCTTTCCATAACTGCAAATCCAAGTCCCGAGCGTTCGCCTGTTGTGCAGGTGGTGTACATAGGCTCCATTGCCTTTTTTACATCTTCTATTCCACAGCCCTTATCGCGTATCTTAATCCTTGCTTCAGGGGCATTTTTTCCTTCATATAATGTCATTGTTATGTAGATTGTTCCGATTGTGTTTTTATAGGCGTGAACTATACAGTTTGTCACAGCCTCGCTGACAGCCGTTTTTATATCCGCTAATTCGTCGACGGTTGGGTCAAGCTGTGCCAAAAAGGATGCCGTCGCCGCTCTGGCAAAAGCTTCATTGCTTGAACGGCTCAAAAAACTCAGCTTCATTTCATTTATCGGTTTCATCTTACTTTCCCTCCGTCGTTGATTATTGCGAGCTTGTCCATTCCCGCCATATACATCATCTTTTTTATCCTTTCGGACGCATTTATTATATTTAAACTGCCGCCGTAGCTGTTTATAAGCTTGTATCTTCCCATAACAAGCCCTATTCCCGAGCTGTCCATAAACTCTACCCCGGAAAAATCAAGCGTTAAGCTTTTTGCCTGTATTCGATGTATTGCCGCGTCAATTTCTTCCCGCATTTCCTTTGCGGTATGATGGTCTATATCTCCAAGCAGATGAGCAAAAATCTCATCCTGCGATATGCTAAGTTTTACCGCCATTTTATCTCTGCCTTTCTTTGTTTTTTTTGATTTTACATCTTTTTATTTGAAAAAATTGTCAATATGTGCTGACCGCTATCGGTTAATAAATCTGTTTTTTTAAAAAAGTATAAAATAAATATCCCCCGGCAAAGCCGGGGGTATTTCACATGCGGGCAAAGCCCTATGTTACTAGCGGCACGTGTCACGTCACGTTAGTACGGTCTGACATTTGCGAAAATACTGTTACCTGCTACTCGTAAACGAGTTTTTTAGAAATTCCCCATCGTCAGCTGCTCTCCCTCCTTATCTTCTTCCAGTTGCTTTTGGATGTATTCCTGTATCTTTTTTGCATTCTTCCCTGCCGTATCGACGTAGTACCCTCTGCACCAAAATTCTCTGTTTCGATATTTGTATTTTAGCTCCGGATATTTTTCATATATCATTAGACTGCTTTTTCCCTTCAAGTATCCCATAAAACTTGATACCGATACTTTCGGCGGTATTTCCAGCAGCATGTGAACATGATCTGGACATACTTCCGCCTCCACTATTTTTATCTTTTTCCATTCGCAAAGTGTTCTCAGAATTTCTCCTACTTCTCGTCTTTTTTCTTTATAGAACACTTTCCTTCTGTACTTCGGCGCAAACACTATGTGATATTTGCAATTCCATCTTGTATGTGATAAACTGTTCGTGTCGTTCATCTGAACGTCCTCCTTTTGTTGTTCTTGCAGTTGCCAGACCGCAAGCTTATTTTACAACAAAAGGAGTTTCTCTTTCTACATCATCGGCATTAGCCTTCTTTTGAACCACTCGCCTAGCGAGTGGTTTTCTTTATACAAAAATCCGTACAGAGTTTAATCTGTACGGATTCTTAAAAATATTATTTATTCTTGATTATCTTTGCCGTTTTGTTTTCCGTTGCCGTTACCTTGTCCGCCGTTTTCCTTGCCGTATTGTTTACCGCCCGATGACTGAGACGAGGCTGAGGTACTCTGTGAATTTTGTCCCTGTTCCTGCTGTCCCCATTTATTGCCCTCACCGCTCTGAGAAGCATTTTCAGAACCGTTTTCACTTTGACCTTCCGACTGGCACTGCTGTACGCGTTTTCTTAGCTGACGCATACTGCTGTTGTTGCACTCCTCCGGAGTAACACTGTCGTCATACTCCTTTATTTTCATATACTCACAGTAACGTCCCGCCGTCATACCGCACTCATGTGCCTGAGATACGGTGTCTGAATCCACCTGTATAACCTCAGCGGAATCCTCACCGTATTTGGCTGTAACTTCATTCGCTATTGTACCGCTGAGCGTTTCATAAAGCGTCTCGGCAGTAGCGTCGTCATCCGAATAAACCGCCACAGATACCAACGGCTCATCTTTAAGGTATCCCTGTGTTTTTTCTGCATTCAGCACGGTTTTTACAGCTTCTTCGTATTCCATTCCGTTTAAATTAAGATTTGATATAATTTTCTCTCCATCTTCGTTCATTGCGACAGCCGATACTACACGGTTTAATCTGTTAAGAGAAATTTCTATACTCGGGTTAACATCAACGCTTACATAAGATATTTTCTGAAAAAATGCACCGTAAATGCCAATCACGCCTATAAACATAACCGCACAGCACACCGCTGCGGCAGAAAAGATAAATCCCGTTCTTTTCTTAGGTTTTTCGGCAGTCTGTTTCCTTATAAAGCGCATTGTATCGTCTTTTAGCTGCTGTGAGGCATGAATTTCATCAAAAGCTTTTTCAAATCTATTCAAAATCCTCACCTCCCAACTTTTCTTTCATAAGCTCTTTCGCCCTTGAAAGCCATGTATATATCGTATTTGTCTTTTTTTTCATCATATTTGCAATCTCAACAGCAGTATACTTTTCGTAATAAAAAAGATACAGCACCGTTCGGTAATTCTGCGGTAAAGTTTTCATGACATCCAAAAGCTCAGATGTACTCTGCTCTTTAAAAACCAAGTTTTCGGCATCTTCTAAAGGAACAGTTATTTTCCTGAACATGCTTTTAAGAAAATCCTTGCAGGAGTTTATTGTGACACGGATTATCCACGCCTTTTCATGCTCTTCACTGTCAAACACAATATCCGACATGACATATTTAAGAAATACGTTTTGGAATATGTCCTGCGTGTCAGACTCGTTTTTTGAATAGACAAAGCATATTCGTTTGACGGTATCCGCATATTTTTCTATTGCCATTGCCGCTTCGTTGTCATTCCTCATAATAAACTCCCAATGTCCTCAATTTATAGGATTATCTTCTGTTGCCGTTTCCCCTGCCGTTTGCATTTCCGCGGTTCTGCTGTCTTGCGCCAGCACCTGTTCCGAAGTTATCGCATACACCATCGTTATCCTCATCTGCAAAGTTTGCTCCGCCGTTGCCGTTTCCGTTGCCGCCTTGTGCGCCTGTTCCGAAGTTATCACACACGCCATCGTTATCTTCGTCTACGAAGTTTGCTCCGCCGTTGCCATTTCCGTTGCCGCCCTGTGCGTCTGTTCCGAAGTTGTCACACACGCCGTCGTTGTCCTCGTCTACAAAGTTTGCTCCGCCGTTGCCGTTTCCGTTGCCGCCCTGTGCAGCTGTTCCAAAGTTATCGCACACGCCGTCGTTGTCCTCGTCTACAAAGTTTGCTCCTACTGTTTTGATAGCTGTTGACTCAGTTGCCAATGTTTGGCTGATGCTTGCAGGTGTTTTAATGTTTGTGTTTTCCTGCGTGCTCTGATAAGCAAATACACCTGTCGAAGTGATAGCGGCTGTAACAGCCAATGCACATGTTACTGCAATAATTTTCTTTGTCATAATAACTCTCCTTTTCATATTATAATATTTTAAGGCTTTAAAGTCATCTGTTTTACTGCCTTTCACCTATAATACGATTGAGAAAAATAAATCCTTTCACTTTTTCAAAAAATTTTTTATAAAAATATTTTTTCCTTGCGCTATTGCAAGATTAGATTTATTATTGTATAATTACTTTTGTCAAATTTGGGGGCGTAGCTCACTTGGGAGAGCGCTTGAATGGCATTCAAGAGGTAGTCGGTTCGATCCCGATCGTCTCCACCATAAAAAACAGCCTGTTATTAAAACAGGCTGTTTTTTGTTGCATAAATATTTATCTTACGGTTTTTAATACCCCTGCGTCAATTTCACACACAGTGTCGCACAGCTGTGAAATATCCAGCGGATTATGTGAGCACAGGATAATTGTAACTCCCTGTTCTTTTAATTTTAAAAACAGGCTGCGCATGTCGTCAACGCCTTTATTGTCCAAACCGTTCATAGGTTCATCGAGTATCAATAGCTTCGGATTTTCCATGATTGCCTGAGCGATACCAAGGCGCTGTCTCATACCAAGCGAGTATTTGCCGACAGGCTTTTTGGATTTCGCGTCAAGTCCAATCATATTCATATATGATACAACGTCAACTTTTCTGCCTTTTCTTAAATTTAAAAGCCATTTCAGATTATTTGCACCGCTTTCGGTTGCGATAAATCCCGGTGTTTCAATCATCATTCCGGTATCAGGGGCAAAGTCTGTATCTTTTCCTATTACATTGCCGAAAACGCAGGCTTTACCGCTGTCAGGCTTTAAAAATCCGAGAATACATTTCATCAAAACAGTTTTTCCCGAGCCGTTTCGTCCGACAATACCGTGGATTTTTCCTGCCTCGAAAGAAATATTTATATCTTTTAGTACAGTCTCTTTGCCAAAGGATTTGGAAAGTCCCGTAACTTCTACTGCGTTAATCATTTGTACCTCCTGAAAAGATAAGCTGACTTTTTTTTACTATTAAATACGAAACAATAAGTAAAATAACATTTATACAGCCAAACACCATATGCGACTGCATAATGCTCGGGTAATTGCCGTAGCCGAAATTGTGCATTGCATACGCCGCATGGTTTAGAGGAGAAAGCCAAGCCGCCAGAATATTTGCGATGTATTCCAATTCTTTCGGTATATTCAGAAGAGCGACAAACTTATCCGGGTCTAACAGATAGGCATACACGCTCACAACAATAACAGCTGTAACACCCGACTTTTTGCCGAATTTTAAAGAGAAAACCAAATTTAAAAGGGTTAAAAACAGCATGTACTGTGCGATTAAAAAGAATATGACAAAAGTACAGTAATACGGCGTTGCAAGCTTTATTGTCTTTCTGACAACTGTGAGTGCTACCTCAAAGCGTTCAGGTGCAAAGCTCATAATTGTAGCCGTATCGCTCCAGTGATTTGCCAAAAAGGAATTCCCCAAGGTGAGCGCCATAGATGAAAGTAAAAGAAACAGTGTGTACGTAAAGCTTATTATTACTGCTGTTAAAATTTGTCCCAAAAGCCAGTTTATATAGCCTTTTCGGAATATCAGGTAGTATGCAGGTGAGTCCAATCGCGGAATTTGCGAGAGCGGAAGTAAAATTGCCAATGAAGCAAACAGTATACTTTGTGCGTCTGCAAAGCACCAGACAAACGGCTCGAATATCTGAATATCGGAGTTAAACACCCTCGAAAGCTCTATTGTACGCTGAGTGAGAAAAAAGCAGAGAAAAAAGCCCAATACCGCAGAGCAGATAACGCGCGGATTTTTGCGCATACTGCGTATATTCCACAAAGTACAGCTAAGAATGTGATTTATATTAAGCATACTTTCTCACCTCAAATGCCGTGAAATAAAATGTCAGTATTGCAGTAAGCAAAAACAGCACCGATAAAAACAAGACCGAAAAATTGTCTGCCGTCAGCAATGTGATAGGGTCGAGATAGACAGCGTTTACAAAAAATCTTGATTTGAACATTGAGAGCGAGAACACAAACACGATAGGCAAAATATAAGCCGATACAGCATCTTTTGTCAAAAGTGCGCTTATATTTCCGACCATTGCAAAAACACACGCTGCCAATAGTCTCTGCACCATAAGGTTTACGGGAAAGAATACAAAGTACCCTGTCATAAACGATACTGTTATGCAAAACAGCAAAGCACCTAAAAGCTGAGATAAACTTGCCGAGAGAATTACAGCGATTATTTTGCCTGATGTGTATATTTTATATCCGCACCTAAATACGGCGTATCTTGCCGCTCCCGTACTTATCTCCTTATATGCGCTTGCAGAATATGGCAGCGCCGCAAGTAAAGGCAGTGATAAAATATTTCCTTTCTCGCTCAGAACATTTGACAAAAAATTTACGGCTTCGCTTTTCTCACAGTACATCAGAAATTCAGCGTCAGTCCCCAGTTCAAACCACAGCATGACAGCGGTGAATACAGCCGTGATATAAAACCATTTACTTTTTAAAAATCGGCAGGTATCGGAAAATATTGTCTTCATTTTAATACCCCATATCGCGGTCAATAACCGTTCCGTCTATGGCGTTGATCGTAAATTCGGGAATCTTATAGTTGTCAGGATAATACTGACTGTTTTCATATACAGGCCAGTGTATCCCGTAAAAATCCCATACAGGGATATAACGGTAGCCTCCTATACTTCCCGGCTGTTTTACAGCCATGTATCCGAAACGTATTTCTCTTATATCCATTAAATTTTCGGTCAAACCATCTTCAAGTTCCAAATGTTGTATGCTGAGCATGGACACATTTTCAAAAATATCAGCTATTTCATCGAATGAAAGTAGCTCTACATCTTCCTGTACAACTTTTCCTGTCTTAAACGGCTCACAGTATTTTAACCAGCAAACGCCGTCATCATTGACTGTTACAGATATTTTTTCAGTTCCGCTTGTGTACTCAGATCCGTCTCCCACTCCTCGTTCATTGTCTAAATTAACAGGAATACCGTTGATATTTCTTGTAAACTCAAAACCGTAATATTGTTGGCTGTTTTGTTCCGAAAACAAACTTTTTCCTTTAAGCTGTCCGTAATTCTTTATGGAAAAGTCAGGCGAAATCTGACTTACTTCGTCATTTGCAAAAGCTTTCGCTTCTTCCAATGTTATCGAACAGCCGTTTGCCATATTGTTTTCATTTAAGGGTATAAGCTGTAAAAACTGAGGGTCAGTGCTGCTGTTCATATAACTCAAACATGGCTGATAAGCAATCTCACCTGTTTTTGCATTTTTCCAAAAGCTCACAACAACTTCTTTGAATTTATCTGTTACATTCTCTTCATAATTATTGTCAACCCATATAAAATATTTTTCATTTCCTAATAAATCTCCTTCTAAAACCTCTTTTGTCAAGCCCTCGCCCGAATACGGCTGATGTGTTAAAACATGATACCATCCTCTGCTGTCAGTATGGCGCTCTATAAAGGTTTTAGCATCTTCATCGGTGAATACAACAGGTATCGCCTCCAGAACATCTACCTTGGAAACCTCAGGCACATAAATATCCGCATTTACAACGACCTTGCTCTTTCCCGATTCGGATGTGCTTTCAAATTCGTAGTGCTCCGGCACTTTCATTGTTGTTGCAATCAAATCCCCCGAAACATACGGATTTGACTGCTCCTTATTATCGGTGTTTGTTTTGACATTGCAGCCGCAGCAAAATGTCAACGATAAAGTAATAAGAATTGATATGAATTTTTTCATATTTATCACCTCATCTACATGATAACAACTTGAGAAAGAAAAGTCCTCCTCAAGTTGTCTGCAAAATGTCATCAAGTTGTAATCATTTTTGAGATATTTGCTATAACGGTTGTGCCCTCGCCCAATTTGCTCTTTATCTCAATATGTCCGCCGTGACACTGGCATATCCTCTGACAGATAGCAAGCCCCAAACCGGCTCCTCCGTGTTTTCTTGAGCGCGCCTTATCCACCCGGTAAAAAGGCTCCATAATAAGTGGAATTTGTTTTTCGTCGATTCCGCAGCCCTTGTCCGAAACAATAATTTGATAAAACTGCCCGCTGTCACAAATTTTCACGGACACCTCTGGATTATCCCCCGAAGCTCTCAGCGCGTTCTCCGTTAAATTTAATGCCATGCTCACAAGCAGCGTTTTATCGCCGTATATGCTTTTTATATCATATGTAATTTTTACATTATCGGGGATAAATTCACTCAGCTCCTCTGCAAACGACGCTGTGTCGATTATCTCTTTCTTTATCTGTTCGGTTTCAGATAGCCCGACAAGCTCCATCATTTTCTGCGTTAAATTTTCGGTGTGCTTTCCTGCATTGTATATTTTCTGGGCGCAGTCATTTTTCTGCTCATCATTTAGCGGCATGCGCAGTAAACTGTCGGCATAGCCTATAATCGCTGTCATAGGTGTTCTCATTTCGTGCGAAAGCGCACCGAGCAAAAGCTGCTGCTTTTGCAGCTGCATATCCAGTGAGGTAATTTTCTCCTCGATAGAATCAGCCATTTTATCAAACGCGACGGAAAGTACACCTATCTCGTCATTGCTTTTATAGTTGGTCCTTAAATGATAGTCTCCGTTTGAAATGGATACGGAATTTTCAGTCAGCTTTTCTATCGGCGACAACGTGCGTCGCATGGATAATGCTATTGAAACACCTGCAACAGCACAGGCAAATACGAGCAATGCGGCGCTTAAAATACGCAGTTTTAAAATTTGCTGTTCAGTATCGTTGGCGTTCACGCTTATATACGCCTCAAACGTTTGATTTGCTACATAAAACACATACACCCCCACAACAGCGCTGTCCCCGTTTTTGTTTATACGCTTTACTTTAATTATCTCTCGGCTTGGCTGGGTTTGATCCTCCTGTTTATCCTGAAAAGTAAATTCAGAATACGGATCATAGGGTGACCTGTCAAATAAATACTCACCGTCACACACAAGCGAATAGGAAATTTTTTCAGTCTCTACAATCCTTGAATAATATGAGAAATAATAGCTGACAATACTCTTTAAAGTTGTATCACTCACATCTCTGCCCGAAGCACTGGATGCTGAAATAATATTATTAGAGTACATTATAAGGGATTGTTTTGCATTTTCCTCCTCTGCACCTCGCAGTGAATTTGCCTGTATTTGCGTAATTGTAAAAAAACAAATACTCATCACCGCGAAAATCACAGAGATACATATTGCAGTAATCTTTACCCACAAGCGCATTTACTTCACCTCTAATTTATAGCCTACACGGTGCACGGTGACTATTTTATCTCCCCAGTTTAGCTTTTTGCGCAGAACAGCTATGTGATTATCCACCGTCCTTGTCTCGCCGAAATAGCTCTCCCCCCACACTTCTCTCAATAGCTGTTCTCTTGAAAAAACTATATTCGGGTGCTTTACAAGCATTAAAAGCAGTGAATATTCCATCGGCTTTAATTCAACAGCAGATCCATCCAATAAAACCATATGCTCTTTTTCATTGACTGTCACATTGTCAAAATGATAAATATTATGATTTTTCTCACTGCGCTTTAATACCTTTTCAACACGTACAATCAGCTCTAATATATCAAACGGCTTTGTGATGTAGTACTCAGCGCCCATTTTAAGCCCCTTGACCTTGCTCTGAACATCTGACTTTGCCGAGAGATAAATAACGGGAATTTCTCTGCCGCTCATGTACTCGTATAACTCAAATCCGTCAATTTCAGGGAGCATTATATCAAGTATAGCCAAATCGTAGTTTTCTCCCCTTATCATTTCAGCCGCCTTTTTCCCGTCACTGGTAACGTCACACCTATATCCCACGACAGATAGATTCATATTTAAAAGCTCCGATATTGATTTATCGTCCTCAACAATTAAAATTCTGTAATCATTGTCCATGCTATTTTTCTCCAGTATAAGCTAAATTTTCAAAAATTTACTTAATATAAATATACAAGTATTCCAAAAAATAAGCAATCTTAATTTCATAAAGCATTTGACAAAATATGTAAATTACTGTATAATCCAATTATTGAAATTACAATTTTTTACAATTAAATTATAATCCCGAAAGGAAATATCAATTTTATGGTCAAATATGAAATTATCAGAGAAAGTATTGACAGTAAAGATTCAGGAACTTACATAAGTTACGGCATTTGCGCAACAGACGAAAATTACAAAGAGAAAATAAGCGATATATCCGTATCAGAGGAGAATGTAAAAAACTTAGTTTTACTCTTAAACAGGAATCATGTTTCAAAGGAACATTTTTTTGATGTTGTAAGCGATTTTGTTCAGATAAATATATGAAATAAACCTCCGCCTTATAAAAAGGTGGAGGTTTATTTTTTAAAAATTAAATTTAATTTTTGTTATTATCTTCATCAATCATTTTCACTTGCTGAAGATGAGGATTGTGAAGACGATGACTCAGGCTGTGATGATGAGCTTTCAGATGATGAAGCCTGTGAAGATGACGACTGCTCCGAAGATGAGGATTGTGAAGACGACGACTGCTCCTCAGAAGATGATGACTCCGAAGAACTTGCTATTGATGTTGACTCAATAACCTGTGACTCGTAAATATCTCCCTCTTCACCACTACACTGCGTACATGTCGCAGGTATGTTATCCTTCTTGTAATATCCGGTAGCGGTTTTCTCGCATTTATCTGTCGCTAAATCTCCGGACACAGTACAGTATGTCTTTTGAACAACATTTGAATCATACGGGAAGTCTTTATATGCCAAATCGCTGTGTATTCCGCTCATTATGTTTTTCCAAATTATCGGCGGCGGATATGAGTTATATTTAATAGTTGCACTTCTATCATATCCCTGCCATACAGCGGCAACATAATAAGGCGTCAATCCTACAAACCACTGGTCGTAATCGTCATCGGAAGTACCCGTCTTACCTACAACAGGCATGTTGGAAAGCTGTGCGGCATAACCGGTACCGTGGGAACCTCTTACAACATTCTGAAGAAGCTTATTCATAATTGTAGCAGTATCCGAAGATATTGCCTTAACAGGAACGCTCTTCTTTTCAAGGACAATATTTCCCTCACTGTCCCTTATCTCTGTGTAAGAGCGAGGGCTATAATAATAACCACCGTTTCCAAACATCTGGTAAGCGGCTGTCATTTCAAGTACTGTAACGCCGTCAGTCAAAGCACCGATACTCATTGCCGCAGGTGTAATATCTGAAAACGAAGTTCCGTTTTGCTCACGGTACTCTACAAGAGAAGTAAATCCAAGCTTACCGGTAAGGAAATCAAAGCATACCTGAGGTGTGAGCTTTTGCATTACCTGAACGGCAACGGTGTTTGTAGAACGCTGTATAGCTTCATCGACTGTGATAGGTCCTAAATATCCGCTGTAATAGTTATTAGGAGACCAGCCGTCTATTGTAACCTTTTGGTCAGGTATAATGCTGGAAAAAGTTATCATGTCCATATCAATAGCCTGAGCATAGCTGGCTATTGGTTTGATACTAGAACCTGGCTGACGTTTAGCCATAGTAGCTCTATTGTAAAGCCTTGCCTGTGTCTTTTCGCCTCTGCCACCGGACATTGCTTTAATATTCCCCTCAAGATCCATTATAACCATGGCTGCCTGCGGCTGCTCATCACTTATACCCTGCTCAGTAACCTTAGTAACTGTCGGGAATGTGGAGTTATCGGCAAATTTTTCATCAATATAATTCTGCATTTCTTCATCAATAGTTGTGTAGATATGCAGTCCGCCTGTTGTCAGATAGTTATATGCGGCGGATTCCTCATAGCCCTTTTCTTTTACAAGGTCGTCAATAACCTCTTCCATAAGGTTGTCCACAAACCAGCTCTGTGTCTGACTTGCGGCTTCTTCTGCTTTAACTGTCGCAATATTGAGTTCCTCATTTACAGCGTCTGTGTACTGCTTTTGAGTTATCATACCCTGATCAAGCATCTGCCCCAAAATGTATGTCTGACGCACTTTGTTGTTATCAGCATTTTTAAACAAATCATAGTAAACAGGATTCTGCGTTATCGCCACAATCGCAGCTGATTCAGCCAAAGTAAGCTGGCTTATATCCTTATCAAAATAGAGATTTGCCGCCGCCTGAACACCATTGGTGTTGTTTCCGAGGTGTATTGTGTTAAGATATGCCTCAAGCACCTCATCCTTTGTATAGGCGTTGTTCATCTTTATAGCACGGAAGATCTCCTTTACCTTACGGTCGATTGTAACTTTATCGTCACCGCTTATATTTTTAATAAGCTGCTGTGTTATGGTAGAACCACCCTGAACTTGTCCTCCTCCGGGCTGCATAAATGTAAGAAATGCCTTTGCAGTACGTATCCAGTCTACACCCATATGTGAATAGTAACGCTTGTCCTCTCCTGCAACAGCTGCATCCAAAAGATACTGCGGCATCTGCTCTATATCTACCCATATACGGTTTTCTGCACCGTATAATCTGTCAAGCTCATAAGGTTCACCGTTCTCGTCGTTTGCATATAGTATTGTAGTATAGTTCAGCTCCAGTCTGCGTAAATCAAATTCTGATTCGGTGCTTATTAAATTAAGCACATAGACTGTAAGTACACTCAACACGATACAACCGGAAATAACCAGCACCAAAAAAGCTCCTGCAAATATTCTTCCGACTGTTCCGGCAATTCTTCCCTTTTGTCCCGGTACAGATGGTTTTTTCGGCTTTTTAGGTGTATAGGTTTTTTTCGATGTACTCATGCAGTGCTCGCCTCCTTTTTTAGTCTGGTATATATTGTGTGTGATAAAATATCTAAATCACAGTAACACTTATTATACCATAAAGCATGTAAAAAGTGTTAAATATTTCGAAAGAAAATCTTACATTCCGCATAATTCAGTAATTTTCTGCTCATAATATGGTCAAAGAAAGCAAAAAAATTATACTTTTATATATTATTTGAAAGGAGCGTGAAATATATGAAACAAACTTTTCCCATAGCTGTTTTGGCACTTATAATAACCTGCCTTTTGGGAGTTTCATTAGCTTCGGGATTAAAAAACGAACCTGTGAAAAACACTCAGCCCAATATTTCATCAACAGCAATCTCATCCGCTCAAACCGATATATCATATATTCTGAAAGACACCGACGGTTATCTCGGCGTATACCGCTCGGACAGCCCAACGCCTATAATGATACTCGACACACACGTATCACTTTTGCCTGAATACGACAGAGTACAGCTTGCCAAAGGCGTATATGCCAAGGATTACAGCGAGTTGACAAGACTTATAGAAGATTATATAAGCTGATTTTTCAAGACTGTTTGAAATTCAATTTTCATTGTTTCAAACAGTCTTGTTTATTTTGATCTATTATGCTGAATGCCCTTATCTGCTTTTTCCTCTCCAAAATATCCTGCGGCACAACAGCTATTGAATCA
This sequence comes from uncultured Clostridia bacterium, assembly GCA_944387335.1. GTDB lineage: Bacteria > Bacillota > Clostridia > Oscillospirales > Ruminococcaceae > CALXEM01. The sequence continues at coordinate 18,715 of CALXEM010000133.1, forward strand.
ACTCCGATTGTCAAAAGCTCCTTTAAAAATGTCTCGCTTGTAATATCTCCGCAAACCTCCGCCCATATTCCTCTCTCTTTAGCGGCGTCTATGCAGAATTTAATCATTCTCAGTATGCCCTTGTGCTCTGGAACATATATGTCCGATACATCGGGATTTGTTCTGTCCGCCGCAAGTGAATATTGCGTAAGGTCATTTGTACCTATGCTGAAAAAATCGGCGTATTCCGACAATATATCGGCTGTCATTGCAGCCGCGGGCGTCTCTATCATTATCCCCAAAGGTATATTATCCGCATATTTTTTGTTTTCACGTTTGAGTATTTTTTTAGCTTCATCTATAAGCTGTCTGACCTGAATTATCTCATCTGTATTAACTATAAGAGGAAGCATAATGTACAGCTTTCCGTGACATCCCGCTCTTAAAAGTGCCTTTAGTTGTACTAAAAACTGTTTTCTGTCGCGCAGTGATATCCTTATTGCTCTCATGCCGAGCGCAGGATTTTCCTGCTCAGGGTACTTTATATAGGATATAGCTTTGTCAGCTCCGGCATCAAGTGTGCGCACTACAACTCTTCTGCCACCCATTTTTTCTAAAAGCTCTCTGTAAAAGCTGTACTGGGTCTCCTCGTCGGGATAATCGGAAAACTGCATGAAGAACATCTCGCTTCTGAATATTCCGACTCCCTGTGCAGAATTTCTTATAGCTGTATTTACCTCGTCTATACTGCTTATATTAGCATACAGACGAATTTCTCTGCCGTCCTTTGTCATGCACGGTTTATCTCTTAAAAACGAAAGCGTCCTGCTCCGCTCTTCAAGCTTTATCTTTTTATTGTGATAAAATTCCTTTGTGGATACGTCGGGATTTATTATTACAATTCCCTTTTCTCCGTCGATTATAACCTCATCGTCCCGCTCCAGCGATGAAAAATCAAAATCAATGCCGAACACAAACGGTATGCCCATAGTTTTGGCAAGTATGGCAAGATGTGAGGTAACTCCTCCGTGTTTTGTTATAAATCCAGCAACCTCAGACTTATCAAGCCCAACTATATCCGACGCCAATATTGTTTTGGAGGCAATTATAACAGGATACCCGGGCAAGACTATTCCGTTATCCTTTATTCCGTTTAATACACGCAAAAGCTTTGAGGCAACTTCTCTTAAATCGTGCACGCGTTCTCTGAAATATACGCTTTCAAGCCCTAAAAATATTCCCTCAAAAATGCTCAGAGCACGTTTTACAGCCTGATATGCACTCATTTTCTCATTGGTTATACAACTGTACACACATTCTTTAAATGACTGGTCGTTTAAAATTTCCTGATGTGCCTTAAAGACCTGTGCATACTCATCACCGTAACGCTCTAAAGCTGAATTATATACATCGTCCAAGCTTTCGTACACATATTCAGTTGCCTGATTGTATTTTAAAATTTCTTCATCCTGAGAAAAATGCGCACTTTCCTCCTCATAATGAACAGAATTATCACAGTGCAAAATTTTTGCACAAGCTATTCCCTTTGAAACACCTATGCCTTTGAGTGTAAGCATAATTATCACCATTCCAAAATTTATATGTATATATTACCATAACAAAAACTTATATTTCAATATTTTTGGTGTTTATTAACACAAAAGAGGATATATCGACAAAAACATTTAATATATGCCTTTCTCAATACATCCTCTTTATTTTACACTATATAAAAGCGATTATTTTGTCTTATTTGCAAGTCTTTTTTCAACTGCAATATCAATCAGCTTAAATATTACCGATACAGTCGGCACGCAGAATATAATTCCGATTATTCCGAACAGTCCGCCCGCAACTACAATGGAGAACAAAACCCAAAAGCCCGAAAGTCCTGTTGAATTTCCCACTATTCTCGGTACAAGAATATTTCCGTCTATTTGCTGTAATACGAATATCATTATGATAAAAATTAAAAGCTGCATAGGCGTTCCCGACATGAGAATAATAAACGCGCTCGGAACAGCTCCGATAAACGGACCTATCATCGGTATTACATTTGTCATCATAACTATTGTAGCTATGAGCAGCGCAAACGGAAGCTTTAAAATAAGCATCAAAACAAAGCAGAGTGAACCCACAACTATTGCATCGGTTAGCTGTCCGTTTATATATCCTCCGAATGTGTCATCGAATATGGACACTACCTTGTATATCTTTCGCTTTAAATCGGATGGTAAAAACGCATCGCACAGTCTGTTTATTCCGCGCTGAAATGTCTCCTTTGAATTGAGCACGTAAATTGATACGATTATACCGATAATAAAATTTGAAACGGCAGATGTAATGTTAAGCGAAGCATTTATGATTATAGGAACAGCGTTTGAAATAAAGTCTGAGATAGTTCCCCAGAATTTCTCAAGCAGTGTAGAGAGCATTTGATATATATTGCCTTTAAAGCCGACAGAATCCATTATCGCGTCTGCCGAGCTCTGCAAAGCGCTGATAAATGACGGTGTCTTTAAATACAGATTCATCAGGCTGTCTTTCAGCTGCGGGATAATAAACATTGAAATAAGCGTTATCGCCAAAAACAGCAAGATATATACAATTACTATCGAAATAACGCGCAGAACAGAATCGGTTAGTATTTTTTGAGAATTTTTAAACTTAATTTTCCTTAAAAGTCTCTCAATTCTAATCATCGGACGCCACAAAATATATGCTATGCCGAGCCCTATTATAAACGGAGTTAGAATTGAAATAACAAGTCCCAATTTATCGGTAAAATAGCCTATATTCTGTACAAAGAAGTATAATGCTATCGCTATTGCAATAAGTACCGAAAAGAATAATAAATCTTTCTTTTTCTCTTTATCGAATTTAAATTCCATATAATCTGTATATCCTTTC
>CALXEM010000134.1 GCA_944387335.1 uncultured Clostridia bacterium
CATATGACTGAATTTGCTGTTTTAGGTGTATTCGTTATGCTTACATTGTTTGAAATGGGCAAAATTCCGCACAGAGCGGCAATATACACAATGTTCTCGGGACTTCTAACAGCCTGCATAGACGAGCAGATACAGTTTTTCATACCGGGACGTTCCTGCGAAGTAAGAGATGTTCTCGTTGATTTTTCTGGCATTATTATTGGAATATGCGTTGTTCTTGTCATAAGAAAACTACTTAAAAAGCCCGAAAAAATAAAACTGCACACGTCGGGTTCCGCATATTTTCGCAGTAAGCTTGACGATTAGACAGAAAATACAGCTAAAAGGAATGGTCATGTAAAATGGTTTGTGTACTTGGCAGTGTTGCGTTATCTGGAATGGACACGTTTAAGGTGTTTGTTGAAGTCGACATATCTCAGGCTATGCCGTCGTTTGACATAGTCGGTCTGCCTGACGCCGCCGTAAAGGAGAGCAAAGACAGAGTGCGCTCCGCTATAAAAAACTGCGGTTTTAAGTTTCCGCTCGGCAAAATAACGGTAAACCTTGCTCCTGCCGATATAAAAAAGAGCGGCCCTGTGTATGATTTGCCAATACTCTTAGGAATACTGGCAAGCAGCGGACAGATACCTGCCGAATCTCTTGACGGGTATATGTTTTTGGGTGAGATTTCACTGTCGGGACAGATTAAATCTGTAAACGGCATTTTGCCAATGGTTATAGCTGCGCGCTCTTTCGGATATAAAAATGTTGTTGTGCCGTTGGAAAACGCAAACGAAGCGTCTGTTACAGATACTTTAAATGTTTACGGCGTATCCGACGTACGTGAGCTTTTATCATTTTTGAATAATGAAACTGTACTGAAACCTGTAAAATACATTCCGTCCGCTGAGAACGATTTTGCATCAATGCCTGACTTTGCCGATGTAAAAGGTCAGCAGGAGGCAAAACGAGCTATGGAAATAGCTGCCGCTGGAGGACACAACATACTGCTCATAGGCTCACCCGGTTCCGGCAAAAGTATGCTTGCAAAGCGTTTGCCGTCAATTTTGCCTGACATGACGTTTGAGGAATCCATTGAGTGCACAAAGATATATTCCGTCAGTGGTTTACTTTCGTCTGAATCTCCGCTTATAACACAGCGTCCGTTCAGAGCGCCGCACTACACTGTTTCAGCGGCGGGCTTAACAGGCGGAGGCACTTCCCCGAAACCCGGAGAAATATCGCTTGCGCACAACGGCGTTTTGTTTTTGGACGAGCTTCCCGAATTCAGCCGCAACGCGAAAGAGGTGCTTCGTCAGCCTTTGGAGGACGGCTGTGTTACTATTTCACGAGTAAATTCAAAAACTACATATCCTAGCTCATTTATGCTTGTAGCGGCAATGAACCCTTGTCCGTGCGGATATTTCGGTCATCCCACACGCAAGTGCATATGCTCCGACAGCCTTGTATCGAAGTATTTATCGCGTATATCGGGTCCTCTGTTAGACAGAATAGACTTACATATAGAGGTAATGCCGGTTGATTTTGACGCCCTCTCCTCAAGCGCTAAAGAGGAATCGTCAGAGAGTATCAGAAAGCGTGTAAATGAGGTACGGAGAATACAGCACGAGAGATATAAAGACACCGATATATCCTGCAACGCACGGCTGACTGCGGCAACGCTTTCGGAATTTTGCCCCATGACGGACAAAGCTCGTTTAATGCTTAAAACCGCCTTTGAAAAAATGGGACTTTCCGCCAGAGCATATGACAGGATACTTAAAGTATCAAGAACGATTGCGGATATGGACAAAAGCGATATAATCACAACAGACCATATCGGTGAGGCAATACAGTACAGAAGTCTTGACAGAAAATACTGGAATACAAGCTCTTATTAAAAGGAGGTATTTATGGAACTTGAGTTGATACGTGCTGTTCAGAGCATTCACACACCGTTTCTGACTTTTATTACGCAAGCCGTTACAATGCTGGGCGAACCGGTATTTGTAGTGCTTGTGTTTGCGTTTATATACTGGTGTACAGATAAGGAAAAAGGACAGTACACAGCTTTTTCTATACTTGTGAGCTTATGCACAAACGGCACGGTAAAAGATATATTTAAACTTCCCCGCCCTATCGGAGAAGATGGCATTATAAGCTATCGTGTACACACCGCAACAGGACATTCTTTTCCCAGCGGGCATACGCAGTCAATATCCTCGCTTATGTTTTCGATAGCTTTTGCATTCAAAAAGCGTTTTTTGTGGATTTTAGGAATTGTTCTGACTGTATTGGTCGGCTTTTCGAGAATTTATCTTGGTGTGCACTATCCAAAGGATGTACTTGTAGGGGCAGCGCTCGGATTCATTATCCCGTATATAGTAAAGGCACTCTATACAAAGGTAAAAAACAAAAATATTCTTCATATAGCGGCGTGCGCTGTTTTTCTTCCGTTTTTGGTGTTTTTGGATGTGTCGGAGGACTTTATAAAAGCTTATGCCCTGCTTTTGGGCTTTGCTATGGGCTTTTTTGCTGACGATAAATTCTTTAAATTCACTCACCCTCAAAACAGAAAAGAAAAATATATTTCATTTTTTATCGGTGCCGCTATGCTAGGCGCACTCGCAGGCACTCTTTCACTAATACTTCCCGAGCACATAGCGTTTTCGTTTATCAAATATATGCTGATAAGCTTTTTGGGCATAGGCGTCTTTCCGTATTTATCGGTTAAAATTATATCTGTCTTTAAAAAATAAAATATTACAAAATAAAAATCCGCCAAAGGTATATCAAAACGATAAGCCTTAGGCGGTTATTTTATATTTTTACGTTTATAAAGCCGTCTTGTGTGAGCACACACGTTTCATTAAAGCCGCAGTGCTTGGCAAACTCGGCGGCAGTATCATATCCCGCAAAGAGATTTTCCTTTTTGTGCGCGTCGGACGTTATAACAATTCTGCCGCCCTTTTCACACCAGCGCTTCAACAGAAAAGCGCTTGGATAAGGCTCCTTTTGCAGTCCTTTCACAACAGCTGACGTATTAACCTCTAAGATAGTTGAATCTCTGTCAACACACTCAAGAGCTTCCAAAGCAGTTTTTACGTATTCTTTACTCTTTTCGTCAAATAAGCCGTTGTGTAAATTAAACTTTCTTATAAGGTCAAAATGCCCCATGATGTCAGGCTTTTTCCGAGCTGTAAAGATAGCTCTGTCATAATACGCTTTTATAAACGCCGTAACGTCGTCGTCAAATTCATTTTTGACGCTTTTGACAAAACACTCACGGCTTAAATCAACCGGGCAGAGTGCCAATGATTTTTCACCTAAAACGCAGTGCACACTGCCTATTGTGTAATCGCACATTTTAAGCAGTCTTTCATTAGAAAGACTGTCCCACTCTATCCCGAGAAGTACCGAGATTTTGCCGTCATACTCACTTTTAAGACTGTTTATACACTCACTGTACTCTTTAAAGGCGTTTTCAGCCATACATCCGCTGTCGTCCTTTACAAAGCTGTGCGAAGAAAAACCCAGTATCTGCGCGCCGTTTTCATATGCTGTTT
>CALXEM010000135.1 GCA_944387335.1 uncultured Clostridia bacterium
TTTATAAAAAAGGAATTTGTATCGACCTTCGCCAAAAAATCCATTAAAAAGGTTATTATACCGCCTATCATCAGAGCTATTAGAGAATCATAGAAATTTCCGCCGAAAAAGAGCGCAAACGCAAAGCCTATCAGCATACCTGCGGCATAGCGTGTTACAGGTCTGTATTCCGGTCCCTTTAAAATTTTCTTTAACATCTCCGACGCCGTTTTATAGTCAGGCTTATTCGCACAGATATAACGTGAAAAATCAGTCAGCCGCGCCACCATTTCAAGATTTGTTGAATTGGAAAGCACTCGTTTTGATTCTGTAAGCTTTTCTTTACCATCTGATATTGTTACAACTATACTGGACGGTATGGCAAAAACATGCACATCCTCAAGGTCATAGGTGCGGCAAATATAGTCTATACTTTGCTCTACCCTGTAAACCTCTGCTCCGTTTCGCATAAGCTCGTAGCCTACCTGTATGGAAATATCCATTATCTCTCTGAGCTCCACCTATAAAGCACTCCTCTTTATAACGCAGTAATCATTGATATTATACACTATATTTGCGTTCATTTACAGTAAAAACTCCCCATATCTAAAAAGATAAGGGGAGTTTTTTATCGTTATTTTACCTTTAAATATTCTGCGGATAAAAAATTTAAAATTCCGGCTCTTTATTCACCGTTACTATTCACAAAATACGACTATTTAAATTATACAATACGGATATTTTTCGCAAAACAATCTATATAAAATTATATATAAAGGTCTTTTTATAATATATGCTATGATATTCTCGAAGTATAAAACAGACAACGGGAGGATATTATGCAGTTCTATGATATCATTGCTACAGTCAACGGTAAATTGCCTCAAGATCACAATAAAGACGATTACATACTGTTAGCTGAAAGTCTTTATGAAAAAAGTGAAAGCAATTATCTGAAAAACGGTAAGAATTACTATTTTTTTGCAAACAATATATATGACAATAGAATACATTTTTTTGCTGTTTTTAAAACAAACACAGACATAAAAGCTGTATTTATGAAATTTATAAGCTCAGCAGAACTGAACATAAAGGATATATCCATAGAAGAAACAACATTTACAAGAACTAAACTCGCCTTAAAGATATCTGATATGAGAAAACTTATTCAAAGCAGTGATAACATACTGAAGAATTTCGATCTTGACGATTTGTATTCAGATTTTAACGAAGAATTGCTGAAGGAAAATTTCACAAAAGACAGTTTAATAAACAAGTCAAAATCGATGCTCTTTGAAGAAACCGTTATACCTGAAATTGAACGCATTTATGCGGAAAGTCCTGTAAGCCGTGTGAAAGGGCATCCTGTTCATTATCTCGTGTGCTGTGATAACCGAAGTAATCAAAATGAAATTTGCCGCATTTTGCTGGAAGCCTTATACGCAAACGGCAGGATTCAGAGTAAACGTATTTGCTGTGTTGACTTTAATTCCAGTAATATACTATTAGCTCGTTCTTATGATATGCTTTACCAAAGCTGTAAAAACAGTACGCTTATTGTTCATTATACACCACTTGAAGATAGTGACAGCGACAGGGCAAGACCGGGCGAAGCGCTTATCACAACTCTTTGCGACACGGCAAAAAAATACAGAAATAAAGTTCTTACGATATTTTGCCTGTCGTATGAAGCAAGAAAAACTAAAGAAATGTTTTTAGAAAAAATGATAAATTTACCTCTGATTGAATTGTACGAAAACAAAGCCTCCGGAATGCGTGCCAAAGAATATTTCAATACGCTTGCCAATGAATGCGAAATTGTACCTGACAGTCAATTGTATAACAAAATCAAAGATGAAACAAAATTATACCGCGCCGTTGAATTAAAAGCAATTTTTGAAGAATGGTATAATCATAAGCTTCTCTATTCTGTCTATCCACAATATGAGAAAGCCAAAATATCATCTTCGGAGATTACTAAGACAAAACCGAAAGGTAGTGCTGTTGACGAGCTGAATGAGATGATAGGATTAAAGGAGGCAAAAGCTGTTATTTATAAAGCGCTCAATTATTACAAAGTACAAAAGCTCTATCGAGATAAGATGAAAACGTCAGGAAAGCCGGCAATGCATATGATATTTACCGGCAATCCCGGCACTGCCAAGACAACTGTCGCACGGCTTTTTGCAGAGATAATGCGGGACAACGGTCTTCTCAGCGAAGGAAATTTATATGAGGTCGGAAGAGCAGATCTTGTAGGAAAGTATGTAGGATGGACTGCACAGATTGTAAAGGATAAATTCAAGGAAGCTAAAGGCAGTGTACTGTTTATCGATGAGGCTTATTCTCTGATTGACGATAAATATGGTCTGTACGGCGACGAAGCAATCAACACAATCGTACAGGAAATGGAGAATAACCGAGATAATATGATCGTGATATTTGCAGGTTATCCTGATAAAATGGAGGATTTTCTCCGCAGAAATCCCGGACTTCGTTCACGTATCGCTTTCCACGTACCCTTTCATGATTATAACACTGATGAGCTTATCAGCATAGCTGAGCTGATAGCACAAAAAAGTAATCTTCAATTTACACAGCAATCCCGAGATAAGCTTTATACAATTCTTGACGATGCACGCAAAACAGATGATTTTGGAAACGGACGTTATGTCAGGAATTTGATAGAACAGGCAAGAATGGAACAGGCAAACCGTATCGTTCAGATGGATTGTGAGGATGTAACACAAGAAGTTCTCCAAACGCTGACGGAACAGGATATTTCAGTATTTGATGCTCCCCGTGCTTTTGAAAAATGCAGGATTGGATTTTAGAAATACGGGTATTTCAAAACCGGCAGATATTAAAACTGATATGTCATATATTGCAAAAGCAACGCTGTTTTATATGTACTAAGCGTAACACAGGCTTACTTGCAAACAAAGAATTTTATGTTTTATCTTTAATACATGGTATAATAAGGATGTAAAATATGAAAATAGAATATTCAAAACAATTCAATAACCTCATAGACATATGGGATAAGGCTGTCACCGGGAACGAAAAGGATTCTCAATATATTTTAGCGACTTTTTACGGAAAACTTCAAACAGAGTCAGCTGACAAAAAAGCTTTCGACTTATACAAAAAATCCGCAAAGCAAGGATGTACAGAGGCGATGTATTCATTGGGTGTATGCTATGAACTGGGTAAAGGAATCAGAAGAAATTATTATCAAGCTGTTCAATGGTATATACGTACCGATCATAATATATCAGAAGATCTGATGAATCATCCGGATCCAATAGTTGATTCTATACAGGATACCATTTACAAATATTTGGACAGCGAGGAATTTGCTGAATACGCAGACGAAATATTTGATATAGAAGATGACGAAGACGACTCTTTTGAAGTTGATAAAAAAGCGGCATGGTGTGGTGATGCCGAAGCACAAAACCGACTGGGACACCGATATTTTTACGGCAACGGAACAGAAATAGATATTGTACAGGCAGTTTATTGGTATCGGGAATCTGCAAAAGGCGGCTGTGAGGCAGGTATGCTGCATTTGGCAGAATATTATGAAAAGGTAAGGCAATATAAAAAAGCGGCAAAATGGTACCGTCAATATATCGAGTTAAGAATCAAATGGCGAAAAGAACGCCTTGGATGGTAGTTTAAAACAGAAGCGCTATATATCAACATATAAACAATTTATAAAAAGAAAGGATTGTGAATACAATGGATTTATCGAAAGTATCTACACGTGAACTTGCGGAGGAGCTGGCTAAACGGGAAGCGGTGGAGCAGTTTATTGCAGAACCGTATCAAGCCTACAAAATTACGGTTGGAGAGAATGAAACCGAAGATACCGGTCCGGCAGTTATTTTACGGATTTGGGATTGACTTTTTACAATTCGGATTTTAACAATAATCTGTTATATAATGTCTGTGAGTTTGAAAATCATATCTAACAAAGATAAGGAGAATTAAAAGATGTCGAATATTAAAGATATTAGAAAATCGTGCTTTTTTTGCAGAAGTGCAGATGAAGTGGCGTCTGATTTGCTCGGCAAAATCATCTATCGTAAATTTGATGACGGCACTGTTTTACATTGGTGCATTACCGAAACAGAAGCATACGATAATTCAGAAGCAGTTACTTATAAAAATAATATGTTTTGCGGCACAGGAGAATGGTGTCCTTATAACGGTATGCTTATGATTAATTGTACCACCGAACACGGTAATGACAATGTTTTAATTCGATCTTTAGACTGTGTGAAAGGACCTTACAATGTTGCTGAAGCGCTGAAAATAAAAGAAATAAAAAGAGAAATAACTAAGCAAAAAGTTATTGGCAATGAAAAATTATGGTTGGATGATTTAGGATTGACTGTTGAAAAAAAACATAAAGAAAGAATTGGAATTGTAAAAAAAGATTGGAACAAAGAGCATCTCAAAAAAAAGAATTATCAAGCATTTTCACTTCATTTTCCTTTTGCCGATTAAATTTATAAACCAAATTGATAGGTGTACTCAATGATATATTTTTCTTCCCTCATACAAACAAATCCTACATATAAACCTGCGGCGGGCAGATTGTTCGCCACATTATACTCTGCGGGAGTGGAATATCAGTTGATCGATGGTACCCGTGACATATGGCTGCGGGATTTTATGCCGGTGCAAATCAAAGACGAAAGCTTTGTTTTGTTCCGGTATGACCCGAGTTATTTAGAAGACGTGCCGGAAATTAAAACAAACTTCAAAAAAGATTTAAGTACACAGTTTTCTTTTTCTATCACCTGTTCCGATATAAACCTTGACGGCGGAAACGTGGTATTTTCCCCATCAAAAGAAAAGGCGATTATAAGCGACAGAATATTCACCGAAAATCCGCAGTATAAATCATATGAACTTATTCAAAAATTAGAACAGCTTTTAAAATCACAAATTATAATTATTCCGTCATTGAAAACAGACATGACAGGTCATTCCGACGGAATGGTACGGTTTATTGATGAAACTACTGTAATCGGAAACTGCGTACCGTCTGAAAACGGATTGGAACAGCGTATCAAATCGGTTTTACAAAACCATGGAATTAACGTAATTGATTTTCCGTTTTACTATTCTTCACAGTTGAGCGCAGTAGGATGTTATCTCAATTTTTTAGAAACAGAGCGGAATATTTTTCTGCCCGTTTTTAACAGTACAATGGATAATAAAGCAGTTGAATCTGCAGAAAAGATTTTTTCTAAAAGAATTGTACCGGTTAATATCAATGAAATTGCAAAGGAAGGCGGCGTGCTGAATTGTATCAGTTGGGAAGCAAAATGAATAAAGAGGATACAATAGATAAAATTGAAAAAACACTTGAAGCAAGAAGAATGTTCAATGAAGCCGGCATTGCGCTTTTAGAATGTGATGAAATGTTCGCATACAATGTAAAACACACATTGGAAAGCATGACATTTGCAAGCAAAATTATCAATATTATCGGAGCCGGGGGGAGTGCGCAGCCTATTGACGCTTCGTCAGTTCGATTCTATCTGCAAATCCACCACAGAATCTGCGTACGGGAAGAAAATATAACAGTCAATTTAGAAAAAAGGTTATGTTCTATTAAGCTAAATGATAAAATTACTGCGGAAATTTCTATAAGCGACTGTATTGCTGCCAAGACTCTAACAGTTTTATAAGAGCAAAAAACAGTCCCCGAAAGGAAATTCCCTTCGGGGATAAATTTTATCTGTTATCGCATAACTGTAAATATCAAAAGCTAAAAGCTGTTATTTTACATTTTACTTTTAAACATCTTGTGGTTGAGATACCTCGGACAAATCTTCCTTCGGGAATTTTCTTGAAGCAAAAAAGTAACATGTCAAATGTGCCGCAAGTGTGAGTATCCACGAAACAGGATACGAGAAATAAAGCACTTCAAGCGAACGGAACCACTGGAATACTGTCATAATCCATATAACCCTGAACGCACATGCTCCTGTGAGCGATACTATGGTAGGCATCATCGAGTAGCCCAATCCTCTCATACTTCCGCACGATACATCCATTATTCCGCATGTAAAATATGTTGTCGCAATTATCTGCATTCTGAGGATACCGTAATGTATTACCTGCGGGTCTGAAGAGTAGATTCCCAAAAGCTGTCTTGAGAACAATATTGCAACTCCACCCAAAAGAATTCCTATAACAGTTACAATAGCTATACATTTCCAGAGTATCTGTGTTATACGCTTATACTGTTTTGCACCCAAGTTCTGGCTTGTAAAGTTAAGCGATGTCTGATATATAGCGTTCATTGCTGTATAGATAAATCCCTCTATATTTGAAGCTGCTGTATTTCCAGCCATAGCAATAGAACCAAAGGAGTTTACAGACGACTGAATAAGTACGTTTGAAATCGAGAATACAGCTCCCTGTATTCCGGCAGGAAGTCCTACTTTAACTATCTGAATGAGTATTCTTTTGTCAAAGCGAAGCTTTTTAAGGTGAAGTTGATAAATCGAATCAGACTTTATAAGACAGAGCACTACAAGTCCCGCTGAAATTACCTGAGCTATAACTGTGGCGATTGCAACACCTGCAACGCCCATGTTAAATTTAATTACAAATAAAAGGTTCAAACATACGTTGACTATACCTGCAATGACAAGAAAGTAAAGTGGTCTTTTTGTATCTCCAACCGCTCTCAATACAGCAGAACCAAAGTTGTAAAGCATTATTACAGGCATACCTGCAAAATATATCTTCATATATAATGCAGCTTGATCTATAACGTTTTCCGGTGTTCCCATTATAAGCAAAAGAGGCTTAGCAAGCATTATTCCTAAAAATATAAGCACTGTTCCGCTCACTATGCTTAAAAGAATTGACGTATGTACTGTGTGGCTCATAGATTCAGCATCACGCGCGCCGTAATATTTAGCTGCAAGTACGTTTGTACCTATACTCAGTCCCATAAATACATTTACAAGCAGGTTTATGAGCGCACCGGTGGAACCAACAGCCGCCAGTGCATCGCTTCCGCTGTATCGTCCGACTACAATGATATCAGCAGCGTTAAACAAAAGCTGTAATACACCAGACAGCACAAGCGGAATGGCAAATGTAAGCATTTTACCTACAAGAGGTCCATTACACATGTCAATCTCATAGTTTCTCTTCATCATGGCTTTTTTCGTCCTCCCCTTTTTTACATTTAAAATAGTAAAGAAAAAAGCACCCACTGACGTGAGTGCTTCAGACTACAATGGAGGCACCACCCAGATTTGAACTGGGGCGTAAAGGTTTTGCAGACCTCTGCCTTACCACTTGGCTATGGTGCCAAAAAAATGGAGCGGGTTACGAGGCTCGAACTCGCTACCTCCACCTTGGCAAGGTGGCGCTCTACCAGATGAGCTAAACCCGCATTTTAATGGTGGCTCCGGTCGGAATCGAACCAACGACACGAGGATTTTCAGTCCTCTGCTCTACCAACTGAGCTACAGAGCCATCCACTGGCGACCCGGAAGGGGCTCGAACCCTCGACCTCTAGCGTGACAGGCTAGCGTTCTAACCAACTGAACTACCGGGCCATATGGTGGGAACAACAGGGCTCGAACCTGTGACCCTCTGCTTGTAAGGCAGATGCTCTCCCAGCTGAGCTATGCTC
>CALXEM010000136.1 GCA_944387335.1 uncultured Clostridia bacterium
GCTACATTACAGACGGTCCGTTTTTAGTAAAGGAAAACGGAATGCTTTTGATGATCTGGTCAAGCTTTGGTAAGGAAGGCTATGTGCAGGGACTTGCCGTATCTGAAAATGGGACAATAAAATCTCACTTTAAACAGCTCGAGCCATTATTTGTTAAAGACGGCGGTCACGGAATGATTTTCAAAACATTTGAAGGTCAGCATATGCTTATACTTCACTCCCCTAACGATACACCTCTTGAACGCCCTAAGCTTATACCGATTTCTTTTAATTCAGATTCAGAACACCCTATAAAAATTATGCAGTAAAACAATGCGGCAGACTGATTTAATATCAATTTGCCGCATAAAAATATCATTTATTCATATTCACTGTACAATCTATTTGAAAAATCAGAAAGGTATGATCTTCTATGAATACTGAAAAAACTGGTCTTGTCCTTGAGGGCGGAGGTATGAGAGGACTTTACACCATAGGTGTGCTCGATGTACTTATGGAAAACGATATAACATTTCCGTACTGCATAGGTGTATCGGCCGGTGCATGTAATGCAGTCTCCTTTATCTCCAATCAAAAAGGACGCGCAAAACGTGTTATGATGGATTACATATCCGATAAAAGATATTTGAGTCTTTCGAACTTTTTAAAAGAACGCTCTGTATTCGGAATGGAGTTTATCTTCAATACAATTCCGCATGAGCTTGATTTATTTGATTACGACACCTTTTTAAAGTCTGACTGTGAATTTAAAGCGGGTGTAACTGATGTATTTACAGGCAAGCCTGCATATTTCGGAAAAGATCACATGGTATATGATTCCACTGTTTTAAGGGCTTCATCGTCAATACCGATGTTTTCGCCTATGGTTGAAATAGAGGGCAGAAAATATCTTGACGGCGGCACATCTGACCCTATCCCTGTCAAAAAAGCTCTTGAGGACGGCTGTGACAAAGTACTTGTTGTCTTGACAAGGGACCGCGGATACGTAAAATCACCTGAAAAATTAAAGGGACTTTATCACCGTATGTTTAAAAAGTATCCTGCAATGATTGATTTGCTTGACAACAGACACAACATATACAATCAGACAAAGGAATTTTTATTTGATTTGGAAAAGCAAAATAAAGCTGTCGTTGTAGCTCCGTCTGAGCCTTTAAAAATAGACAGATTTGAAAAAGATCCGCAAAAATTGGAGGAAGTATATCAGCTCGGCAGAAAAGACATGTTAAATGTTTTAAATAAGCTCGGCATTTAACTTTACATTCGTGCTATTCCTGATAAATTGAATTTACTTTCATCTGTAAAAGGAGCTCCTATTATAAATTCCACACCGTTCATATTGCGTGCAAAATCTCCGTGGCAGTCGCTTCCCGAAGTGACTGCCATATTATATTTTTTGCAGAAATCAAGACATATCCTTGTTATCTCCTCACTGTGCGTTGGGTAGTAGCACTCAACTCCGTCTATACCGTTTATCCTTGCATACTCCAGCGCATTTGGCATATCCTGCACGCTTATTCTCTCACCCGGGTGAGCCAATATTGCCTTTGCTCCTGCATTGTGAATTATTCTGCACACATCGGATATATCTTTAAATTTTTTATAGCCTTTTATACCGTAGTTTTTATAATATGTCATGCAGTATGGGTAATCGTTGCGCCAGCCCTTTGTAAAAAGATAGTCTATACCCTTCCAGCCGCCTCTTTTTCTGTTGCGTTCATATTTTTTGTATTCCGATATAGATACATTTTCTCCGTTTTTCTCCATCTTTTCTATCAAATCGTCACTCATTTTATCCATTATATCGCGGTTGTAATCTAAAAGTTCCAAAAGCTCTTTATTGTGTGTATCACATCCTAAAGCAAGTATATGGATACCTCCATATTTTGAGTCGGCATCTATTTCGACTGACGGTATAAGCTGTATTCCCTTTTCTTTTGCCGATTCATAGAGTCCGTTTTGATATGCCTCAACTGTGTTGTGGTCGGACACTGCAATTATGCCTACACCTGCTTTATATGCGCGCTCGGTTATTTCTTGAGGTGAATACGTGCCGTCAGAATAATATGAATGTATATGTAAATCAACGAGCATACCAAAAATCTCCTCTCAAAAAAGTTTGTTTTTTATTTGACACAACAAATATACAGTGATATAATTCTTACTGTCATATGATGATGTTTCAGGGCGAGGTGAAATTCCTCACCGGCGGTAATGGGATAAATCTCCTTAGTCCGCGAGCTGTTTTACAGCCGATCCGGTTAGATTCCGGAACCGACGGTACAGTCCGGATGAAAGAAACAAAACATATTATACTATCTCTTATTTCTATTTTACAATAAGAATAATATTATATGCAATCTCGCCCGAACAGTGTTTTTACACCGTTTGGGCTTTTTGTTTTCCTTTTTGCCCTAGTAATTTTAAAAAGGATGGTGTATCAGCTATGACAAATGTAAAGACAAAAAAATTAACCTATTCCGCAATGTTCGCCGCAATAGCGACACTACTCATGTATTTTGAGTTTCCTCTGCCGTTTATGCCTCCGTTTTTGAAGGTGGATTTGAGCGGATGTGTATCTATGATAGCGGCATTCATGTTAGGTCCAATACCTGCTGTATTTATAAATCTTGTAAAAGATATTGTACACGTATTTTCAAGCAGTACAGGCGGAGTTGGCGAGCTTGCCGACTTTATATGCACAAGTGCGTTTGCTGTAAGCGCGTCCTTGATGTATAGAAAATATCACACTAGAAAAGGCGCTTTGGCCGGCTGTGGTGTAGGTATTGCTGCACTTACCGTTACAGGTATGCTTGCAAATAAGTTCTTGCTTATACCTTTCTACTCAAAAATCATGCCGATAGAGGATATTGTAGCTGCCTGCTCGGCAATTAACCCACTTATCGGAAATATAAATACATATGTTATTTTCGGTGCTGGACCTTTTAACCTTATTAAAGGACTTATTCTCTCAATTATAACATTTTTACTCTACAAGAGACTTTCTGTATGGCTGAAAATGTCGTCTGTAAAATAAGTTCGACTTTAATTTACCATATTCGATATAATACTTG
Source organism: uncultured Clostridia bacterium (assembly GCA_944387335.1). Classification (GTDB taxonomy): domain Bacteria; phylum Bacillota; class Clostridia; order Oscillospirales; family Ruminococcaceae; genus CALXEM01. The sequence continues at coordinate 3,075 of CALXEM010000136.1, forward strand.
ACACTTCTTTGTCAAGGTGTTATAATGACTGTTGCAAAAAAGAATATTCCCCTTATCAAGAGTGGCTGAGGGACAGGCCCTGTGACGCCCGGCAACCTGCTTAAAGCTTTTGCTTTATAAAGAAAGGTGCCAAATCCTGCGGAGAAAACCGAGAGATGAGGATTTTACGCGCTCTTGGTTTGCAAGAGCGCTTTTTTAATGCCCGCACATTTCTCCTATTCTTTTTCGCCGAAAAATAAAATCGATAAAAGAAAGGATTGTTTTTAATTATGGCAAGAAAACTCTTTACTTCTGAGTCCGTTACTGAAGGACATCCGGATAAAATCTGCGATCAGATTTCTGACGCTGTGCTTGACGCACTTCTCGAAAAAGACCCAAACTCACGTGTTGCCTGTGAAACCGCTACAACAACAGGTATGGTAATGGTAATGGGTGAAATCTCAACAAACTGCTATGTAGACATTCCGAAGCTTGCACGTGACGTTCTTCGCGACATTGGATATGTCCGCGCTAAATTCGGATTTGACTCCGACACATGCTCCGTTCTCTCCTCTATACATGAGCAGTCCGCCGATATAGCTCTCGGTGTTGACAAAGCTCTCGAGGCAAAAGAGTCTGAGGATTATGCTAACAGCGATGCAACAGGCGCCGGTGACCAGGGTATGATGTTCGGTTTTGCATGTGATGAGACACCTGAGCTTATGCCTATGCCTATCTCCTTGGCTCACAAGCTTGCTCTGCGCCTTACTGAGGTACGCAAAAACGGAACACTCTCCTATCTGCGTCCGGACGGTAAAACTCAGGTTACTGTTGAGTACGATGATGACAAGCCTGTAAGAGTTGACACAGTTGTAGTATCAAGCCAGCACTCTCCTAATGTAACACTCGACGTTATCCGCAAGGATATTATAGAAAATGTAATCAAACCTATAATTCCGGCAGAGCTTATTGATGAGAATACAAAATATTTCATCAACCCGACAGGACGTTTTGTTATAGGCGGACCTATGGGCGACAGCGGACTTACAGGAAGAAAGATTATCGTTGATACATACGGCGGATATTCCCGTCACGGCGGCGGCGCTTTCTCAGGAAAAGACCCGACAAAGGTTGACCGTTCCGCTGCATATGCTGCAAGATATGTTGCTAAAAACGTTGTTGCAGCAGGTCTTGCAAAGAAATGTGAAATTCAGCTTGCGTACGCAATCGGTGTTGCTAAGCCTGTTTCCGTTCTTGTTGACACATTTGGCACTGGAAATGTAGACGAGGATGTTCTTTCAAAGGCTATTGATAAAGTATTTGACCTTCGCCCGTCCGCAATTATCCGTGACCTTGACCTTCGCCGTCCGATTTACCGTCAGCTTGCTGCTTATGGTCATATGGGACGTGAGGACCTCGGTGTTACATGGGAAAAGACAGACCGTGTAGACGCTCTTAAAGCTGCTGTAAAAGAGCTGGCATAATTTAAAGGTTTAATTTTCTTTATTTTCTGAAAAATTATCCTTTACAGATTTTATGTCATTTTTAGAGGCATTTTTAGAAGAATATAAATTACGCTTTTGCATTTCGTCGAACAGCTCGTTTTCTGCGAGCTGTTCGTCTTCTTGTATGGCGATAAAACAGTTTTTCAGCTGTTTATCAATACTTTCCAACGCAGAGCTGCAATAGGCTTTTGACATATATTTCTGTGTGATAAGCATATCCAAAATTATCTCTTTTTCATTTAAAATCAATTCTATTACCCTTCCCTGTTTACATTACTGTTTATTCAGAATTTGCATAAGTGAATTAAAATGATTTTTATGCTTTGCTGCCATTTGTTCACATTTTGTCTTGATTTGCGGGTCTGTGCACATTGAAGCATACGAGGTATATTTTTTTATCAATACCTCTTCTTCAAGCAGTCTGTCCTTTATAATTTCAAGTTCCCTTTGATTTACTCCGGCCATAATACACCTCATTTTTTTTAGTTTTTATATGATGTATTATGTATACAAAGAATAAAAAATATACCTCTGAAATTGATTCAGAGGTATGTTAAAATAAAAAAAAGACGGTCAATTTTTTGATGATTGACCGTCTTTCTTTTTATATTTTTACTGTTTTTTATTAAATATTTTATTTGCCGCAATGCAGATTATAACTGTAATCGCCATATCAGGCAAAGTGTTTCCGAGAGGAATATCTACATTCATTAAAAAACGGTAAATAATAAATCCTATCAACCATACGACAATATTTACAGCACTGAAAGAGTGCTTGCTGCTGTCTGTTTTGAGAATAAAATATGTAGCTATCTGAACAGCAATCATTGGTGCAAAGACTGAACCTATCAGATACAGGAAATCCGTTATGTTGTCCATTGGGAAGATTATTGCTCCGAGAGTTCCTATAACTGTTGCGGCAACAGCCATCCATTTACCATTAATTTTGTTTGAAACAGATTCACTTGAAATTCCCGCAGAATAAGCATCCAGGAAAGTTGTTGTAACGGTAGACAGCACCACGATAAGCAGACCTATAACGCCAAGTCCAGCTTTTAAAAGGATTTGTGCTATGTCCGATTCACCTGTAAACAGAGCCGCTCCCATACCTATAAGGTACATCCAGCAGCTGACTACTCCGTATGTAACTGCGCTGACAGCTGTTGCTTTTACCGGCTTTTCTGCTTCTCTTGTATAGTCGCTTATAAGCGGAAGCCAAGACAACGGCATTGCAACTGACAATTCAACCGCCGCACCGAATGATATAGTCTCGCCGGCAGCAGATTGAAGTGTTCCTTCTCCGAAAATCAAAAAGCTTAAAACGAGTGTCATCAAGAAAAGAGCACCCATAGCTACTGTATTGACTTTACCGAGATTTTTAATTCCTATGAGTATCCATAAAACTATAAGTACGCCGATTACAAGGCACCAAACCCACTGGCCTATTGACCATACGCCGTTTGCTGCAAGTGCACCGTCATAAATCATAATGCCTGTCCAGCCGACAAGCTGAAGAATATTCAAAACCGCAAATAAAAGGCTTCCTATATTTCCAAAGCTCATTTTTACGGTTTCCATTGCACTTTTTCTTGTATAACCGCCTATGAGACCGGAGAAAAACAGAAGTGAGCAGCCTATGATATGTCCTAGAATAATTGCAAGCAGACCTTTGCCAAATCCTAGAGGAGCAAAATATGTACCGGTCAGAATTTCCGCTATTGAAACAGCAGCTCCAAACCATATTAAGCCGTTTTCAAATACAGATGTGCGTTTCTCAGCCATGATTACTCAGCCTCCTTTTTGAACTCACCGCTCAAATCAAAGGCGTGATTCATAGGTCCACTGCCTTTACCCAAGTCGAGCATTGCAGACAGTGCTCCTGAAATATATGCTTTTGCACGTTCAACCGAAGTCTCCAAAGAATATCCCTTAGCCAAATTTGCAGCTATCGCGGACGAAAGAGTACAGCCGGTACCGTGAGTATTAGGATTATCGATACGTTTGCCGTAAAACCAACGAAGAGCGTTGTTTGAATAAAGTAAGTCGTTGGCATCGTTTATACTGTGTCCTCCTTTTAAGAGAACAGCGCAGCCGAGCTCTTCATAAATCTTTTTGGCCGCACAGCACATATCTTCTTCATTTTTAATTGTCATGCCTGTAAGTACCTGCGCCTCAGGTATGTTCGGTGTTATAACCGTTGCTATCGGTAAAAGCTTAGCTTTAAGTGTTGTGACGGCATCGGTTTCCATTAAAGCTGAGCCGCTTGTTGCAACCATAACAGGGTCGACAACAATATTTTTGGCATTGTACTTTTTGAGCTCCTCGGCGATAGCATCAATCAGAGTTGAGGAAGAAACCATACCGATTTTAACGGCGTCAGGACGAATATCGTCAAACACCATTTCAATCTGCTGTTTCAAAAAGTCAGATGTTACCTCCATAATACCTGTTACGCCGGTTGTGTTCTGTGCAGTTAATGCAGTAATTGCACTCATTGCATAAACACCGTTCATAGTCATCGTTTTCAGATCGGCCTGAATACCGGCGCCTCCGCTGCAGTCACTGCCAGCG
>CALXEM010000137.1 GCA_944387335.1 uncultured Clostridia bacterium
GGTTATAGCCGAATTGTCAAAGGCTTTTCTTATCATTTCAACAATACGCATGTACTCTTTGCCGTCGTAATGTCTGTTCATGCGCTTTAATGTGGCATCACATCCGCTTTGTAGCGACAGGTGAAACTGCGGACAAAACTGCGGCAATGCAGCCATTCGGTCTATATCGTCCTGCGTTAAGAGCTCAGGCTCCAATGAACCGAGACGTACTCTCTTTACTCCCTCTGTATGGCAGGCAGCTTCCACTGCGTCCACAAGCCTTAAACCAAGCTCACGTCCGTATGACGACAGGTTTATTCCTACAAGCACTATCTCGCTGTAACCTGCCTCGGCAAGCTCTTTTAACTCAGCCTTTAACTCGTCCATCGGCTTTGAGCGAACCGGACCTCTTGAGGTAGGTATTATGCAGTATGAACAGTACCTGTCACAGCCGTCCTCAATTTTTACAAACGCCCTTGTTCTCTCTGAGAAATTTTTTGCCCTCATCGGCTCAAAGGCCTCGTCCCTTTTGTGAGGTGTTATATTTACAATTCGCTTTCCTGTTGCCAAGCTCTCCTTAACGGATGCCAGCACATCTTTTCTGTTATACGAACCCGTTACAACGTCGGCGTCGCTCAAAATTTCGGCGTCTTTCGGAAACGCCTGCGGAAAACAGCCTGTCAGGGCAATTTTCGCGCTCGGGTTCTGGCGGCGCAGCCTGTGTATTATCTGTCTTGTCTTTTTATCGGAAGCGCTTGTAACCGTGCAGGAATTTACCACATACACGTCGGCTTCGTCCCTATGGTCGACAATGTCAAATCCGTCCGCTGAAAACTGTTGTGCAAGTATCTGTGTCTCGTACTGATTGACCTTGCATCCCAGCGTATAAAAAGCAGCTCTCATTCAATTATCCTTTCCAATACATCATTAAGGCTTAAAAGCCGGTGATGTAAATGTCTGTTTAACTATTTAATTATATCATTAACATAAGGTATTTTACAATAAATAATACATATAATAAAACAACGTAATATGTATTCTGTAAAATTGTCGAGAATATCCCTCAAAAACGCTCTCTTTTATTACATTATACTCAATTTTTATTTTTCTTACAATTAACTGTTGACTAAACTAAAAATAACTGCTATATTTAAGTTGTGGTTAATGTTCACATATAAAAGCTATTGTGAATGTACAAATTAACCAAAATATTGTTTCAAACAAAAATGGGAGGTTTTTTTATGAAAAAAGTACAGATCATGTTTAACACATTCGATGATGTAAAGAATTTTGTAAATATTGTTTCACACTGTGACTATGATGTTGATCTTCAGTCCGGCCGTTACTCAATAGATGCAAAATCTATCATGGGAATTTTCAGCCTTAATCTTTCAAAGCCAATCGATATGATAATCCACAGCGACAACTGCGACGATTTCTTGGCTGAGGTTTCTTCCTACATCGCGCAGTAATCAAAAAAAGACACAGATAAGGTATGCTGCAATGTCGGCATATCTTATTTTTTTGCCCTTTTTCGGTATAGATACGGCTTATCGGCATAATTATTTACAGAGATATTATGTAAAGGAGCTGTAGCTAATGTCCGTATCGCTGAAATATAAATCTGCCGCAATCTGCATGTCCTTATGCCTTTTTATAGGCGCGTCAAAGTCGAGTTGTTTTTCATGTTCCGCAATGGAAAATGAAAGTGAAATCAGCCTGTCCGCAAAATCGGCTGTCCTGATAGAACAGACAACAGGACAGATAATCTATGAAAAGGACGCTCAGGCAAAATGGGCGCCCGCGTCAATAACAAAGACCATGACAATGCTTTTGACAATAGAGGCTATCGAAAGGGGCGACTTTACGCTCAACGATATGGTAAAAGCGTCGGAAAACGCCTGCTCAATGGGCGGAACGGAGATATGGCTTGAAAACGGCGAAGAGATGAGCGTCAGGGATTTGCTCAAAGCGACAGCGGTATCGAGCGCAAACGACGCCGCAACTGCCTTAGCTGAGTTTGTGGGAGGCGACGAAAAGACATTTGTAGATATGATGAATAAGCGAGCCAAGGAGCTTGGATGTAAAAACACCGTCTTTAAAAATCCGCACGGACTCGACGAAGATGGGCATTTCAGCTGTGCCGAGGATATTGCGATAATTTCCGCAGAGCTTATGCGTCATGAGCTGACACAGGAGTTTACAACTATTTGGATGGATTCTTTAAGAGACGGCGCCACACAGCTTGTAAACACCAATAAGCTCATACGATTTTACGATGGAGCAACAGGCATAAAAACAGGCACTACCGACAATGCGGGATACTGCATTTCTGCCTCTGCTCAAAAGAACGGACTGTCACTTATCGCCGTTGTTTTAGGCTGCCCCGACGACGATTCACGCTTTGCCGACGCAAAGGAACTTTTAAATTACGGATTTCAAAACTATTCCTTTTCAGATATTCCGCAAATAGAAGAGCCGATACCGTCCATAACTGTAAAATACGGAAGATGTGAATCTGTTGAGGCTATCCCATCAGCCCCAGACGGAGTGCTGATAAATAATAAGCTAAAGGGTACACTTACGGCAGATTATGAGATTACACCAGAACTGACTGCGCCTGTCAGTGAAAGCCAAAATGTCGGTACAGTTTTCATAAGGTCTGACAATGAGGTTATATGTACATACCCGCTTATTACCAAACAAGAAGTGGAAAAAATGACTGTAATATATGCATTAAAAATGTTTTTAAAATCTGTTATTTCCCTATGATATGCACAAGTGAATTGTTAAAATTTAATAAAACTTAATATATTTTAGCTTAATACTTGCAAATATTGTCATAATGATGTAAAATAAAACTACTTTAAATGGAGGATGATTTAAATGGCAGTAACACTAAACACAAAACACGCCGAAAAATTCCTTGCACCTAACGATCTGCTCGGAATTGCCGGTCAAGTTAAATCAGCTCATGAAATGCTGCACTCTGCAACAGGTCTTGGAAACGACTTTTTGGGTTGGCTCAAGCTCCCTGAAAATTACGACAAGGCTGAGTTTGAAAACATAAAAAAAGCGGCCGATAAAATAAAATCCGATTCCGATGTACTCATTGTAATAGGTATCGGCGGTTCATACTTAGGCGCACGCGCTGCAATAGAGCTTCTGCGTTCCCCGCTTTACAACAATCTTAAAAAAGATACTCCCGATATATATTTTGTAGGTTGTAACATCAGCCCAACATATTTAAACGAAGTACTCTCTATCTGCGAGGGCAGAGATATTTCCGTAAACGTAATTTCAAAATCTGGTACAACAACTGAGCCGGCTTTGGCTTTCCGTATATTCAGAGAACTGCTTGAGAAAAAATATTCAAAAGAAGAAGCTGCTTCCAGAATATACTGCACAACAGATAAAGCTAAAGGTACACTAAAAGAGCTTGCAGACCGCGAAGGCTATCAGACATTTGTTATTCCTGATGATGTTGGCGGACGCTTCTCAGTTCTTACAGCAGTGGGACTTTTACCTATTGCCGTTGCAGGATGCGATATAGACGCCCTTATGAAAGGCGCTTATGACGCTATGAACAGCTACAACGACACAGACCTTGACAAAAACGACTGCTACCGCTATGCAGCTATCAGAAATTGTCTTTACCGCAAAGGAAAAGCTATCGAGATGCTAATAAGCTACGACCCGTCGTTTGCTATGATGAACGAGTGGTTCAAACAGCTTTTCGGCGAGAGCGAAGGCAAGGACAACAAGGGACTTTTCCCTGCAAGTGCTGTTTTCTCAACAGATTTGCACTCAATGGGTCAGTTCATTCAGGACGGCAGCCGCGCAATGTTTGAAACTGTCGTAAATATAGAAAAACCAAAACAGGATTTATTTATAAAAGCCGACCCGAATAACTTTGACGGATTAAACTTCCTGTCAGAACAGAATATGTCGGTTGTAAATCAAAAGGCATTTCAGGGAACAGTAATCGCTCACTCTGAGGGCGGCGTTCCAAACCTTATAATCAATATGCCTGAGATAAACGAGTATGAGCTCGGCTATCTCATCTACTTCTTTGAAAAGGCATGTGCAATATCCGGTTACCTGCTCGGAGTAAATCCATTTGACCAGCCGGGTGTTGAAAGCTACAAAAAGAACATGTTTGCTCTGCTCGGCAAACCGGGTTACGAGGACATGAAGGCTGAGCTTGAAGCAAAGCTTAACTAAGTTTTTTTCCGACGTCTATTTAATTCGTCGGTAAGATTTATAAAATCACCTTTAAGGGAGGATACAATTATGGTTAAACTTATAATCGGTAACAAAGGCTCCGGAAAAACAAAAAAACTCATTGATATGGTTAACACTGCTGCCAGAACCTCCAAAGGCTGTGTTGTGTGCATCGAAAAGGGTAATCACCTGACTTATGACATCGTTCACAAAGCTCGTCTTATAGACAGCGACACATATAACATCTCAGGTTTTGAGTCCTTCTACGGATTTATCTGCGGAATTCTTGCAGGCAACTATGACATCAGCGAGATGTATATCGACGCTACTTTCAAAATCGGTGGCAGAGATTATGAGAAATTTGCAGAGATGGTACGTAAGCTCGACGCTGTTGCTGCTCACACAGAGATAGTATTTACAGTATCCTGCGATATCTCAGATCTTCCTGAGGATATGAGAAATTACAGCATCTAATCACTTTTTAAAAACACTTTAAAAAAGGTACAGTCTCAAAACGGGACTGTACCTTTTTATTTGTAATTATAAAAAAACACGGACGCTATAATATAGCGTCCGTGTTTTTTGTATTTTTGATTAAACATTCTGCGGAAGTATTTTATTTAAAACAGCGCCCGTAACAACTGCAATAAACAGTCCTGAGAAATGTACACCGAATATCTCAATACCGGAGGAAAGTCCTATTCCGACAACGAGTATAAGAGCTACTATGATGAGGTTTCTGGAATGTCCGAAATTGAAGTCAGCCTCAGATATTGTCCTCATACCGACAGATGCAATCATACCGAAAAGCAGTATGGAGACTCCGCCCATAACAGGTGACGGTATGGTCTGAAGTATTGCGGCAAATTTTCCGAAAAGTCCGAGCACAATAGCCATACAAGCCGCAACTCTGAGAATAAACGGGTCATATACCTTTGTAACAGCAAGAACTCCTGTATTTTCACCGTATGTTGTATTCGGAGGACCTCCGAGCAATCCCGCTGTAATTGTAGCAAGACCATCTCCGAGGAGTGTCCTGTGAAGTCCCGGATCCTTTAAGAAATCCTTTCCTACAACCGAACCGTTAGTTGTGATATCGCCGATGTGCTCCATAAATGTAACGAGCGCTATCGGTGCAAGCAGGATTATCGCTGACATATCAAAGCGCGGCAGAGTGAAAAATTCACCTGAAAAATCCCAAAATTTCGATACCCACGGAGCATCTATTACAGGCTGAAAGTTTACAAGCTTGTCCGCTCCTGTAAATATTACGTCGTGGAGAACACTTGCAATGTAACCTCCGGCAATTCCGAGAAGTACAGGCACAAGTCTGAATATACCCTTTGCAAAAATGCTGAACATAATAACAATTACAAGTGTTATTACAGCTATTCCCCAGTTCTGTGAAGCCATGCTGATAGCAGTCGGAGAAAGTGTAAGACCGATTACAACGATTACAGGTCCGATTACAACAGGCGGAAACAGGCTTTTTATCTTCTCTGCCCCGATAAAGTAAATTATTACCGACAGTACAACGTAGACAAGTCCCGCCGCAATAACTGCGCCCTGAACGGACGGTATCATTGATTTGTCAGCCATGGAAGCATCGGTGGCAGAACCTAAAAGTATCTGTATACCGCCGATAAACGCAAAGCTTGAGCCGACAAAGACAGGCACTTTTCTACCCGTTACAAAGTGAAACACAAGCGTTCCGAGTCCAGCAGTAACCAGCGCTACCGCAGGGTTAAGTCCTGTCAGAGCAGGCACTAAAACAGTTGCGCCAAACATTGCAAAAAGATGCTGAAATCCCAGCAGCAATGTCTTTACGCTCAGTCTCTTATTAGTATTTTCCAAAAACAGCACCCCTTTTCTCTTTTTTTAAAACCTGTTTAATAATACAGTATCAGAGTTAACATGTCAATAAATCAAAAAGCACCGCAAAAAAGCACATGCCTTAAATAAGGCATGTGCTTTTTATCATTTAAGTTTATCTTTTCTTTTTAACAACTTTTACAAATACAACAGATATAACAATGAGCAACAGACATACTATCAAAAGAACTCCTGCAACTATAAGCATTGTGTTGTTGTCGCCTGTAAACGGGTTATTTTCCGTTGTCGCTGTACTGCTGCTGGATGTTGAACCGCCGGCACTTTTAAGCTGTGAATCAGATATTACATATGAACCCAACGATTTAGTGCTAAACTGGATATTACCTTTATTGACAGTGGTCTGCATTGCAGTCAGTTTTCCGTCCTCGCTTATGCTGTAAAGATACGGGTTATCTCCGTAAAGAGACGGGTCTGCAAATATTGTCACCTGTGTGTCCTCTGCAAAGGAATTTTCTCCCCTTACATTAAAGAAGCCCAATTTAGCGTCAGGATTTGAGCTAAGTACAGAATCATTAGCTAAAGTATCCCAGTAAAAGTTTGCCGATGTCTGTGTAAGCGAGAACTTTACATCTGCCTGAGCCAAGCTTCCGAAACCGAGCTTTAAGGTTTTGCCCTCATATTCTCCGGCAGCTGCAATCGCCTCGTTTGTCTGCTTTGTAATGACCACCGGATTTGAGTTATCCGCTGTCTTTTCGGCAGGTCCCTCGGCAACTGCTAAAATTGTGCCGTTGTCAAGCGCAGACTGTACATTTTCCTGCGTAAACTCATCCCAGCCTATGTCAGTATCAAATGTTGCGGCATAGGTCTGTCCGTCAAGTTTAAGGCTGAACTCAATGGTTATTCTCTCTGAAACTATCGGCTGATACGCGTTTTTAGTCTTTACCTCAACGGAAACTACATCGTTTTCGGTATCGTAAAGGCAGGTGTAGCTGTCGATGTATGAAGCTCCCGACACAGCTTTTATCGTAACTGTTGCCTCAGAGCTGTCTACCTTGCCCTTTAACTCAGCCGCTGTAACAGGAAGCCCTGTAACCTGAGCTGTTATTGTCTGTCCCTGTGTATATACAGCCTCATTGCCGGAAAAGCCTATCTGAACTCCTTCTGCGGAAACGGCTCCTGCGGCTATTGCTATTACCATAGCAAATGAAAGAATCAAAGAAAGTATCTTTTTCATCTTTAATAAAACCTCCTTAAAAATATCCGATTAAATAAATTCATTAAGTAAAATTCATTTTATACAGATAAAATAAGACAAATTTCAACAAATGTATAAAACATTATAACCTTTATTTGTACTTTTTTCAAGTACAGGTGTCTGATTGTCTCACTCGACATTATTTTAAAGGAATATTAAAAACAAAAATACCTTCTATTTGTAAGCAATTTGTAACATTTAGAACTAAATTACCTTACTTTTCCTGAGCTTTAAATTTAAAAGTACAGCTTTTTCCGTCACCGAACATCATAGGCAGATTTATTCCCGCATTCATAAGCGTATCTCCCATATAGCTCACACCGCTCTGTGTATCTATATAGCGTTTTGTCGGGTCAAGACCTTTGAGCTTTAATCTTCTCATAGGCGGATTCGGGTCTGTCTTTGTCTGTACATATGTGACAAATGCCCTGTTTTTATCCTCAGATACAAACATCCACGCCGCGCTGTAATTGTCCTCAAACGGATTTATAAGCCTGTACTGGTCGCCGTAGGATATTACGTCGTACTGCTCGTCAAATTCCTTTATCTGAGCGCGTATTGTGTCCTTTTCCTCATCGGTAAGTTTTGTCAAATCAAGCTCATATCCGAATGTTCCTGACATAGCCACATTGCCCCTTGTGTTAAGGTCAACCGTTCTGCCTGTCTGTTCATTCGGGCAGACCGAAACGTGCGCTCCCATTGCCGAAACAGGATATACATACGATGTTCCGTACTGTATGCGCACACGCTCCAAAGCGTCGGTATCGTCGCTTGTCCAGTACTGCGGCGAACAATAGAGCATTCCCGCGTCGAAGCGTCCTCCGCCTCCCGAACAGCCCTCAAGCAGTAATTTCGGGAATTTACTCACAAGTCTCTCCATGAGCTGATATACGCCTAAAACATATCTGTGTGCGGTCTCGCACTGTCTGTCAGGCGGCAAAAGTCTTGATGAAACCTCTGTAAGGCTCCTGTTCATATCCCATTTTACGTATTCAATGCCGCACTCGCCTATTATACTGCTCATGCGCTCAAACAGATAATCTATAACGTCCTGTCTTGACATATCAAGGACAAGCTGACATCTTGACAGCGAATATCCTCTGCCCGGTACGTGCAGGCACCAGTCAGGGTGCGTTCTGTAAAGGTCGCTGTCCTCCGAAATCATCTCAGGCTCAAACCATATGCCGAATTTCATGCCCAAAGTATGCACATCGTCAACAAGCTTTTTAAGTCCGCCCTTAATTTTATTTTCATTTACAAACCAGTCTCCAAGACCACGTTTATCGGAATCACGCTGTCCGAACCAGCCGTCGTCCATTACGAACATCTCTATACCTAGCTCGGACGCCGATTTCGCTATATCGAGTAATTTTTTCTCGTCAAAGTTAAAGTATGTAGCCTCCCAGTTGTTTATGAGTATAGGTCTGCGGCGGTTTTTCCAGTAGCCTCTGCACAGATTGTTTCTGTAAAGGCGGTGGTATGTCCTCGACATATTGCCTATTCCCTTATCGGAATACACCATAACAACCTCAGGCGCTGTAAAGCTCTCGTTAGGCGAAAGCGTCCATGAAAAATTCTGCGGATTTATACCCATTACAACTCTTGTTGTGTTAAGCTCCCCTACCTCGGCAAGCGCTGTGAAGTTCGAGCTGTAAACAAGGCTCATACCGTACGCTTCGCCGTTGTCTTCGTCGGTGTTTTTGCCCACTATCGCCACAAACGGGTTCTGCTGATGGCTTGATGAACCTCTCATACTCTCAACGCCCTGTATGCCGTGTGCAAGACGTCTTCTCTCAATCTGACGCTCAAGTGCCCATTTGCCGTAAAGCGTTATCATGTCATAGTCGCATGTATCAAGGTCAAGACAAGCTGACAGCACACGCTTTATGCTTACGTCGCTATCGGAACAGTTTTTTACGATACATGAACGTGTTATAGCGTCATAATTCTCAAACGTTGTGTAAATGAGTGTGACAACAACGCCTGTAAGCGCGTCTTTCATGTCGATTTCAAGTGTCTGAGCCTCATTTTCGTCAGCATATGTTGCAGGAAGTCCCGAAAGTGTTGGCTTTCCTTTATATATTCTGTGTGAAACATATCTTATATCGGTAACACCTGTACCGTCAGCTCCCTCAACGCTGATACACGGCGTTCTGAAATCTCCAATGCCGAATGCAGGATACTCCAACGGAGTTGTACCGAATGAAAACGAGCGGTCAGGAGCTTCCTCAGCAGGATAAGCCGCAAACGACAGGTTTATTCCCCTGATAAGGTAGCCCAAATCGTTATCGGTAAGTTTTTTTCCGTAATAGAGATGTGCAAGACAGCCGTGACGTATCACCTGCATTGCATATGTAGTATTCGGGGTGTCGAGTTTAAATATTTTTTTGTGTTCATCAAATGAAATAGGCATTTTTGTCCCTCCGAACATTATTAAAATCGAATTAAGTAATATACCAAAAATTATATATTTAAATAATATTTATTTCAAGACATATAAAATCAGGCGCCCGCTCTTTTAGTTAAGAGCTGACGCCTGATTTTTAAATATTCGCTTTTCTCCCCGAAAATTTCTGCTATATGCTATCTATACAGCCAACCGTCTTTCTTTTCGTCATAGTTTATCCATACGTCCATTTTGCCCTCTTCCCTGTTGTCCCAAGCAAAATACGGTACAAATACAGCACCGCTGTGAACTTCTTTAAGGGCAGGTATTCCCTTTAACTGCTCAATTTCTGTCTCGGTGAATACGCAGTCGCTGGAGAGAGTGTATTCGGATATATTTTTATTGTCAACCTCCTCCATGCAGTAAACTATCGGACCTCTCATAACGGCAACCTTGCCCTTATCGTTTTGTACCCTTTCGTCTGCGTGCATGATTTTAACCGGCATTTCCATATTAAGCTCTATCTCATCGTTTTCGTTTGAAATATTGTCGATTACAACATATCCACAGTCTGATTTTATATCTGAAACAGCTTTTTCGTTGAGCTTAACTGCAAACGCTTTACACCAGCCAGGTATTCTAAGCTTTAACGAAACAGCTTTATCAAGCGTATTTTTAAGTGTAATTTTCACATCGGCAGAATACGGATAGTTTGTCTTTTGGCTCAGCTTAACAGTCTGTCCTGCGCACTCAAATTCTGCGTCGGACTGCATATACATGTTGACATAAACAGTATTGTCATCGTCTGTGGCATATACATAGTCACCGATCGACGGAATAAATCTTGAAATCTGAGTAGGACAACATGAGCACTCATACCACGGCTGTCTGTGATGTGTGCCGTCTGATGTGAGCGGATTTTCATAGAAAAACTTATCTCCGCTGAGCGATACGCCTGATATTGAGCCGTTAAACATAGCTGTCTCAGCTATGTCCATATATTTAGACAGTCCTTTAAGCCTGTTCATTCTGCTTGCCCAAAATACAACGCCGACAGCCGCGCAGGTCTCACAGTAGCTCTTGTTCGGCAAATCATAATCCTCTGTAAAGCCCTCGTTTTTGTTGCTCTGACCTATTCCGCCTGTGATGTACATATTTCTGAGCATGCTGGAATATACGCGGTCCATAGTCGCCTCAAAATCGGAGTTGTTATCCAAAGCCGCAAGCTCAGTTATTGCGCTGTAATAGTACATTGCCCTTACTGCATGGCCTGATATTTCGCTTAACTCCTCAGCAGGTTTATCGTCCTGATTATATTTTCTTCCGCCCATGCCGTCGATGCACTTATTGATAACGTCCAAAAACGGATAGCCTTTTCCGCGCTGTTCGACTAAATAAAGCGCAAGCTTATGGTATTTTTCATCCTTTGTCAGAAAGTACAGCTTTATCAAAGCAAGCTCTATCTCCTGATGTCCCGGTATCCAGTGTACATTTTTAAGGTAAATGTTTTCATAGATGTAATCTGCCGCACGTATGCTCACATCAAGCAGTGTACGCTTACCTGTCGATTCAAAGTATGCTATTGCGGCCTCTATCATGTGGCCTATGCAGTACATCTCATGGAAATTCATATCCGTCCATCTGCCGTCAGGAGATTTTACGGTGAAATATGTATTGATATATCCGTCGTCCCACTGCGCTGCCGCAATTTTTTCAATTATATCGTCTACTCTCTTTTCAAGTTTTTCATCAGGATATGTATGCAGAGAATATGCAGCTCCCTCAATTACCTTATACACGTCGGAATCGTTGAACATAAGTCCGGTGTATTCTCCGTGCTCCTCACCTTTTAAGTGCTTTGCGGCATTTACGAAGTTTTCTATTCTTCCAGTACTCTCACATTTATCCAAACAGTCGTTTATTGTCACTTTACTGTTGCAGAGAATGCGCGGCGAGAAAAAATTATCCTTAATTGACACGTTTCTGAAAGACACGCGTTTTAACATAATATGCTCCTCCTTATTGATATAAAATAATACACCTTTTTAAAAGCTTTCAGTACAGGCTTTAAACAATCATTAAAATATGATATACTGCTTTAAACAATTATTATTATACTTTTAAAAAAAGCTTTGTAAATTAAGTAAATGTTATAATAGGTAGATTATATTATCTTTATATATGGTAGGTGATTTTAGTGAAAATATCGGAATTTAATGTAGATAAACCTGTAAAATTTATCTCAGCAGGCCATTTTATAAGCAGCGGAGAGTGGATTCATCCCACACGCAGAATAGATACATATGTACTGATTATCGGTCAAAACGGTACGGCTTATATTTCTGAAAACGGCGAAGAATATATCCTGAACGCAGGCGATACCCTGCTGCTCTCACCTAACATAGAGCACGGAGGATATAAAAAATCTGAAAACGTCTCATATTACTGGTTTCACTTTAAATTAAACGACTCTGCAGAAAACACATTTGAGGAATACACCGATAGCCTCACTTTTCAAAATGAGCACTCGCTTATTTTACCTAAATTTTATGAAAGCTTAAGGCAGGACAAGCTCTTTATTTTAGCCAATCAGCTCCTGGATATTTACGAGTCAAAATATTCAAATATATACGCGGGCGACTATCTTATGACCTCAATTTTAATAGAGCTGTCAGAGCAGTTTTATAAAAATATAAGCCACACGCTTTCAGACGACAGCCGAAACATTTACAGAATATGTGAATGGATACGCGTAAACTGTCAAAACAAAATAACGCTTGAGAATGTAACCGAACAGTTCAGCTACAACAAAAACTATCTTTGCCGCATATTCAAAAAGCACATGGGCACCACTGTTCAGAAATATATCAACAGATTAAAAATATCCCTTGTAAAACAGTATCTGTGTTCTACCGATAAAACTGTTCAGGAAATAGCATATATAGCCTGTTTTGATGACGAAAAGTACATGATGCGTCTTTTTAAGGAGTTTGAGATGATGACGCCGGGTCAATTCAGAAATGCTTACGGCAAAACGCATATAAACAGCAAATAAAAAACAGTGCAGTTAATTTTAACTGCACTGTTTTTTATTTATTGAATATACGAAAATCATTTTATGACTCTTTATATATGAAAATACTTAAAAGGGCATAAAATATAACTTTTTGTATATTTTTGTTTACTGCCTTATATCTCCATACAATTTGATTTTGTAAATTTGTGTACCATTTTCGTAAAATAATTAATAAATTTTTATATGCTTCACATTACTGATAGAACTCTAAAAACCCCAAACAAGATGTATATTTTTCAAACGAACAATATTTAAAACGGTAGATTTGTTCATATCGTTATGGTAAAATATTCATTATAAGGTATGAGTTTAAATTATAGAATATTTTTTCATAGGTAAGAGGAGTTTTATTATGTCATATCAAACAGCATTAACAATTGCCAATGTTATACAAGAAATAGACAGTAAGAAATACTTACTACCTTCTATTCAACGAGAATTTGTGTGGGGAACAGAACAAATCGAAATGTTATTTGACAGCCTTATGCGTGATTATCCTATCAATTCATTTTTATTTTGGAAAGTACCGAAAGATAAAACAAACGAGTTCCAATTCTATGAATTTTTAAGAGATTATCATCAAAAAGACGGACGACATAACACAAAAGCTGATACCAAAGGTTCAGGGGATATTATGGCGGTACTTGATGGGCAACAAAGATTAACTTCTTTATACCTTGCTTTGAAAGGCACATATGCATATAAAATCTCTTATAAAAGGCGTGACAATCCCGCTGCCTATCCAAAAAGAAAATTATATCTAAACCTACTTTGTCCTGCTGATGATATTGATTTGAAATATGATTTTCAATTTCTTACCGATGCAGAAGCGGAAAAGCAAGATGAGAACTGTTTCTGGTTTCCTGTAGGAAATATTTTGGATATTAAAGAACCGTATGAGGTTATGGAATATTTGACTGACCATGATTTAAATATTGTTCATAAGCCCGAAGATAAGGAAAAAATAAAGTTTGCTAATCGAACGCTCACTAAGCTATTCAATGTAATTCATGTAACACCTACAATTAGTTATTATTTAGAAGATAGTATTGAATTAGATAAAGTACTTAATATTTTTATTCGTGTAAATAGTGGTGGTACTACTTTAAGCTATTCAGATTTATTACTATCGTTTGCAACTGCACAATGGGAAAAGCGTGACGCAAGAGAAGAAATTAACCAATTTGTTGATGAAATCAATGATATCGGAAAGGGTTTTAATATATCAAAAGACTTTGTTCTAAAAGCGTGTTTGGTACTATGTGACTTTTCTGATATTTCGTTCAAAGTTGACAACTTTAATAAAACAAATATGTTATTAATTGAAAATAGATGGGATGATATTACAAATGCAATCCGAGCAGCAGTTTACTTAATTGCTTCTTTTGGATTTAGCATGGAAAATCTTACTTCAAATAATGTGATCATTCCTATCGCTTATTATTTGCAGACAATTGGTATTCCCGCCAATTATTCAGTATCAAAATCCTACTCAAATGACAGAGTGTTAATAAAAAAATGGCTTGTTGCTACTTTATTAAAACGAGTATTTAGTTTTGCAGCCGATGGTGTTTTGAAACCAATAAGAGATATTATAAAATCTAATCCAGATGGTTTTCCGTTGGATAAAATTGCTCAACGATTTCGCTCGGGAAATCGCAACCTTGTATTCAATAATGATGAAATTGATGACTTACTATATACCAAGTATGGGCATGGTAATTTGCTAGTTATCATGTCAATACTATACCCATGGGCAGATTTAAAAAATAATTTTCATATAGACCATATTTATCCTAAAAATTTGTTTACAAAAACAAAACTAAAAGCCTTTGGAGTGAGTGTCGATAATATTGATAAATATATTGAAAATGTAAATTATATTGGTAACCTTCAGCTATTAGAAGGTATTCCCAATATTGAGAAGAAAAATAAGCCTTATGAAAAATGGTTGGAAGAAATATATAAAGACAGTATCTCACTTTCGAACTATAAACAAAAGCACTTAATTCCAGACATAAAACCAACATTCACAAATTTTCTTGCTTTTCTTAAGGAAAGAGAAGTGTTAATCAAAGAACAGCTTGCTAAAGAATTAGAATTTTGACTATAAAATTATAGATGTCGCCATTGTCAACGATAAAATAAATGGTACATAATGTGCCATCATATGATAAAATCGCTTGTCATTGCCTATGTAGCAATTAAGAGAGCGCAATAAATGAATACTTTCGCTCTTGCATATTATGGTCTTTATTGTTTTATCTTGTTAGACACCAAAGTGTTAATAAGTATTGTTATTTTAAATACACCAATAGGCGAATAATCCTGTTCAATTGTATTTTTTCTATTTATAATTCTATCATTTTAAGATTTTCTAATACTAAAAATTTAAATACTATTTTTATAACAGCGACCTATTGTATTCATCCACAATTTTGCCAACAAGGCGTACTCTCTCGATATCACCCCTCGAGGACATCTCATCGGATATACCGAGTATCAAATTAGGCGCAAACAAATCTATTATGCGGTGTACACAGTCCACCAGCACCTCTTCGGGGAACTCTTTGTCAAAGTATACCGCAGGTATGCCATCGAGCAAAAACATATCGCCTAAGTTTTCCTTTACCTCTTCGAGCGTCACATCGCCCTGCGGTTTAGGAGTTATAGCTTCTATGCCGTCCAGTCCTGTCTGGCTGTAAAACTTCATAAGACCTCTGTTGTCCCCGTCAAAGTGGGATGTGACGAATTTGCCGGCCTTGTGCAGCCTTTCACAGCGCAGTTTATATTCAGGCAGAACGTATTTTTCAAACAGAGCAGGAGAAAGTGTTCCCGAGTGAATGTTATCTCCGAAATTGATTATCTTTACAGGTGAAGCGTTTATCACGTCTATAAGCCTGAAATGACATTCTCTGAGCGCGTCAAAATATTCCTCCACAGTTTCGGTATAGTCGGCAATCGCATAGACTGCCTCCTCAACGCCCATCAAATCTATGTACAATCGCTGTACGGAAACTCTCGGCATAAACATTGTCGGAGCGCCTAAGTCTCCCCATTCATCGTGTATTTTATCGAACATCTCCTGAGAGAATTTCCAGTCGGTGTGCTGTTCGATATAGGTAAATACCTTTAAATCTTCCTCACTGCAAACCCATTCCTTTACAACGGACTGCGCCCAGCTGTTCGGCGTGGATTTAAGCTGCTGACTCACCGTTCCGACAGGTGTATCTATATAACTTATATACATACCGCCTTTTTGCTCGGAGCGTGTTTTAACTGTGCTGTCATATACAGGTATAAAGCAGTTTCCGTATTCGTAAATGCGTGCAGAACAGCCCAAATCGCGGTAAATCTGCGGCCTTGTCATGCCCTCATATTTTCCCGGAAGCTTTCCGTCCTCAAACATTTTGTCGTCATACCAACAAATTATTCTCGGCTGCCATATTATTTTCCCGCCTGATTTTTTAAAGCACACGTCCTCATGCAGTTTCGCAAAATTCATATTAACACCTTCTTTGAATGTTAAAAATGCACATTATCTCACGCTAGCACATATTACGCTGACAGGCTTTTCTGTACTGTTTTTGAGTATATATTTTTTAACACTTGCGGGAACTATGAATGTTTCCGCATAGTGCACCGTCATAGGCTCAAAAGATCCGTCTGTGCTGTGTACAGTTATCTCTTCGCCCTCAACTAAATTGAGCATGTTTACACTGTCTGTCATTGTAACGGCGTATTCGTCTTTAAACGTAATTCTCAGAGTATCTATAAACTCGCGGCTGTGAAGTCCCGTGCGCTCAACTTTTGTATCGCCGCTATCGCTCAAAACCTCTTCTTTATGGATAAGCTTACTGTTCACCCAGTCGGTCGTTCTGTCAAACTGAATATTCTTCATGCCGTGCTCTATATGTATCGGGCGCGGCAGTCCGTCAAGTCCCAGACGTCCCCAGTCCCACAGCTTAAACGTAAAGATGTACGGCGTTGCGCTTATCTCAAGCACCATTGTATTTTTTCCCGAGCAGTGCACCGTTCCGGCAGGTATAAGCACATGGTCGTGTTTTTTTATCGGTATCTTATTTACAAAGCGCTCTGCGTCAAAGTCCGCTTTTCCGCTCTGCGCCGCCGAAAGCGCATCTTTTAATTCATTTGGATTTACTCCATCGCGCACACCCAGATAGACGCACGCGTCGTCCTCAGCGTCGAGAATATAGTAGCTCTCATCCTGTGTATAGTGCATGCCGAACTCCTGCTGAATATACTCTGTCAGCGGGTGTACCTGAAGCGAGAGGTTTTCACCGCCCATTGTGTCGAGCAAATCAAACCTTATCGGAAATTCCTTGCCGAAACGCGCGTGTACCCTATCGCCCAAAAGCTGTATCGGATGAGTTAAAACAAGGTCCATACACGGCACTTCTATCGACACATCGCCAAAGCTCAAATTAAGGCTGTTTTCCTCGGGTACGCCGTCAAAGCTCCACGCATAGTTTTCCTTTGAGCTGTCTAATCCGAATACGCCTTT
>CALXEM010000138.1 GCA_944387335.1 uncultured Clostridia bacterium
ACCATAGATATGACCGAACCCATTACTCCTATCACTCCGATTGTCATATTTTTTATTAAGTTTGCATGCTCAAGCATTGCCTTTACACCTCCGTATATCCCTCTGTCTTTATTTTTGTTTGCATATAATCACTCTCCTATTTCATGGTTTTTTATTCTGCAATTACACCGACACCCGATATTTCTATAATTGAAGAACTCAAGCCTGTATTAACTTTTAAATACGGTGTTCCCGCACCTACTCCGTATTCATTCGGCTGGTCATACACACCTATTTGCCTTCCCATTTTTGCTGTCAAACCTGTATAATTGTCTAATATGTTATACAACGCTCCTATGGAGCAGCATGTATCTTTAAAGACAAATGGCAGTCCTCCGATTAAAAGTCTTGTTTCACTATCGTAAGAAGAAATTTTTATATTAAGGCGCATATAAACCCAAACCATATTGCCTATTTTATAATAATTCCCGGTAGTAGAAAGGCTTTGGTATGTAGCGTTCTGCAAAACAGGCGTCCATGTTCCGCTTTGACCCAGCAGAAAATTAAAATTACTGTTGATTAAGGCAATAGCCTCCTGCATAGTAGCGTCAAGCTTTATTTTCTGTATCGCCATAAATTCACCGTCCTTTACTTGTACTGCCAGTTGGTAATAAGCCCGCTCTTAACCGTTATATCAGCGTCGGTCAGCGATATTTTTCCGTTGGCTGTGCCGTTGATTGACACATCTTTATATATCATCACTTTATCTTTTGTCACGCCCATTGTCTGGGCCAGGCGCGTTTCTGTTTCGCTGATATTAAGCGTCATATCCGAGCCGACCTGCAGGGCTATTCTCGACGCCTGCGCTGAGATAGGTCCGCTCGGCTTAAAGATTATACCGCCTCTCAAACTTTCTATCACCGTGTAATTTGTTGACGACGGCCATATCTTGCAGTATATGTTATAAGGCGTTCCGTTTTTGTCATCGTAGAGGAAAAGTCCAGGTCCGTCCACGCTTTCGGGACCTTTACCGATTATCGCACCCCAGCCCGGTCTGTCCGGGTCCTCTATGCACGCGGCGGCCAGTCCCTTGTCGTTTATTCCGCTCGCCTTTTTCCACTTGCCGCCTGACTTTATCTCAACGACAAAACACTCGTCGGCGTTCATAAGAACGCGCTTTGTGGCGTCTCGGTTTTCGGCGACAACTCCGTCAGTGTGGTTTATGTAGACGTTGCTGTACTTTTTGCCCTCCTGCAGAGAGTTGTCTATCGCTACATCGTTCGCTATCGCATTGGTGGCCGAATCCCTCACAAAGACGCCGAGCGTTATGCTGTCGTTTTGCGGATTGTCCATATCAAACGTATAGGATATAACACGCCTTGTAATTGTGTCGCCGATAAAGCCGTCTTTTATTGTCACCGTATCGCCGACGTCAAACACATCGCCCTCATGCCCCGGCAGTCTCTGCAGATCGGCTATTGCCGCCGTATAGGTAGTACCGTTGTCACGCGTCCAGCTCCTCGAAATCGATACAAGGTCACGGCCGAACTCGAAAGTCTTTGAGTTTCCTGTTCCTGCTTTCTGAGGTAAATTCACGGTGAAGTTGTCAAACTCGCACTCGACGCCGAGCGCCTGCATTGCCAAAAAAGCGCTGCGGGCCGTGACTTCCTGCGTGTTCTGCAGCTGCAAAGACACTGTGTTTTCGGGCGCTGTGCCGATTTTAAATTCACTCGATGCCGTCTGTCCCTTACTGTTTACGGCGGTGTTGAGTATATCCTGCGCTATCTGTCTTACCGTGCCGACAAAGGCGTAATTTTCGGGTAAAAGATAATTGTTGAGCCTATACGACACGTGCTCGCAGTTTACCTGTGTTGTATTGTCTATACCTGAAATCATGCTGTAACCGACTATATCGTACCTCTGCCCCGACAGCTCCAGTATAGACGTATTGGAAAGATAACTGCGCGCGGGGTCATTGTTTACAAACATTGCCGACATGGTGTAGCCGCGCATCAGCTCCTTAGTGACAGAAACTTCAAAAGCCTTGCTCGTCTTAGCCTGGCGTTTAAAAGAAGAATTTAGAATAATTATCTCAGCCAAATTATGCACCTCCCGGAGATAAGTCCACTATCACATACATGTTGTTCGGCCACGCGGAAATATTGCCGCTCACTGAAAGCCTTATCTGTCCTGAATCGAAAGTAAAGAAGTCGTCATAGTATTCGTCAACGTTTGAGAAAAGGTTTTCTCCCGTACTGCCGAGCGTGACTGTTTCGGCGGCGCAGTCTATGACGAGAGTGTCATTTTTAATCGTGCCGTGATACTGAAAATTCTGATTTTTATAAGTCAGAATAACTCCCGACGGCACAATGTTTACAAGCCTTATTACAGGCTTTACCTTTACGTTTCCCGCGTTTGTTATACGCATTTCGCCGTCTGCCTCAAACTCCTGGCAGTACTGCGTGCCGACAAGCTTTGCAGTGTCCCACTTGAGCTGTATGAGATATTTTTCATAGTCAACAGGGATATTCTCGGCCAAAAAGGCAATAGGCGGATTTATTGTAAATGTCACGTCGACATATCCCATACAGCCCGATGTGTTTAAGCTGACGTCGTTTACCACTTTCGCCTTATAAAACTTATACGGTGAATTGTCGAATATAAGGTCATAGTATTTGCCGTCGTTGTAAAGCCAGGCGTAAATATACTCGCTTTTTTCTACCGACTGCTCGGGCGTTGAGGCGATCCACGAAAAGCGCAGCTGTATCATACCCTCGTCGTATGTATCGGTGCCGAAGTCAACCGTTCCCGCTCGCTGCGTTACGCTGACTGTTCCCCTTGCTGCCGACGGCAGTATCATGCGCGACGTCGTTTTCATCGTGAGCCCCATTGAAACGCTTGATATGCCTTTGAATGTCACTCCTCTTTTCGTACTATCACCCCCAGCGCCCGTCCACGTGCCAAACGCTCCTGCTCAAGCTCCTGGCTTGTGCTCATGCGCTGTGTTTTGACAAGCTTTCCGTCAACGTATATCGGTATGACAATCTCGCTTTTCAGCTGTGTCTTTTCCCTTTGCTCCAAAAGCGCGTACATTTCTCTCGCTCTGACAGCCTCGCGTGCCGTGTAGTCCATCTGCATACGCAGTTTTTGCGGATACTGCAGCCTTTCGAGTTCGGCTAAAATGTCGCTTGACATGCCCTGTGCAGCGAGAACGGCGTCTCTGCCTTTGCTTCGCATTGTGTCGGCAAGTGTTCCTGTGACGTTTCCTGCTATTCTCTTAGCTTCTTTTGACGGAGAGTTTATTCCGAATTCCTGTTCCATCTTTTTTATAACGCCCGACGCTATGCCGCCCGCTGTCTGAATAAGTGAGCTCTTATTCCATTTCATTGTGTTTTCAAACGAGCGCATTGCGTTTTCGCCTATATCATATGCGTCGTCCTCAAACGCACCGAGCTCGTCTGCCATACTTGCGGCAAGTCTGAACATTTCGGGAGGCAGAATTCCGTCATATTTTCCAATAGCGTCTGACATGCCTAAAAGCGATTCTCCGAACTTTTTGGTGGATTCATCATATAAACCTTGCTTTTCTTTTTCGAGTTCAGCTACTCTGTTTTTGTAGTTACTCTCTATTTCAATGAATTTCGCAGTACGTTCACCGAGGAATAATCCTCTTTCTTCATCAAGAGCCCGTAAATCGGTGTTTTTTTGTTCCTCCAGTAATCTTAATTCCTCGTTTATCTCAGCTACTCGGGTTAGATTTTCCTTTGCAAGCCCGTCCTCTTCTGTGTATCGCTGATATAGTAATTCAAGTATCCCGATTGTTTGATTGTTAAGACCCTCTATCTCCGAATTGTATCTCTCTTGTGCGGCGTCTCTAAGTCGCTGAGCCTGTGCCTCGGCTTCTAAAGCCTCTTCCTCATAACCTTGTGCTCTGAGCTCTTTTGCTGAATTCTGAAATTCAACTGCTTTCTCGTATTCTTCACCTCGCTGTCGCTCATACATCGCAGCTATTTGACTTTGATACTCGTAAAGAGAATTCATGTAATCTTCCATTTCTTCCTGGGTTATATTTTTATCATCTTCAATCAAAGCTGTAAGAACGTCCATACTTGTCTGATATGCCTCAACAGACTGATCGGAAAATTCTCTGAGTTGTCCTATTAACTCTTGAAGACGACTAAATTCCGCCTCAGTAAGTGAACGTCTGTCATTTGTTGCTTTAGATGTTATAGTCGTTATGTTGTCTTGAATTGTCTGTATTCCCTCATCTATTTCCGACTGTTGTTCGGGCGACATCTTGAGCCACGAAGCATCCTGCATAAGTACATTGGCATTTAAAATTCCGTCTGATACTTTCTTTGCACCATCAGCAATATCCTGTAATGACTGCTTATATTCTCGCGCACCCTCTTGCGACTCATAAAACGCAAGCGCCGCCAGACCGAGCGCGGCTGTAACTCCGGCTATTGCTATCCCGGTAGGATTTAAAACAGACAGCAGTCCGCCCGCTCCGCCTATCGTCGAAGTGACTGCCTGTGTCGCCGCCGTTGCCGCTGTCTCCGCAGCTTTCTTTTTGGCAAGCCAGCCTATAAATGTGCCTATTCCCTGCGACGCTGAGCCGAGCCCTTTTGTCAGCTCTCCCGTAACCTTTACGACAGGTCCGAGTGCCGCCACAGTAGCGGCGCTCTGCAGAATAAACTTCTGTGTTTTCGGGTCGAGCTCGGAAAAGCGCTTCAAAAGCTCGAGCGCGGCGCCTGCAACGTCACGCACGGCGGGCGCAGTGTCTTTAACAATCGTCACAACCTCGGGGAGCAGTCTTTTAATGTCGGGCAGGCTTTCGTCGACTATGTCCTCGAGTATCGGATAAATCTCTTTTGCGGCGGGCATGAGCTCCACCTGTATTTCCCTGCCCATGTTTTTAAACAGCGAGCCGAGGTCGGCGTTCTGCATTTCGGCTATTTCGCCGAGCTTGTTTGCCGTCAGATCAAGACTCCCGTTTGCCTGTGAGAGAGCTTTTACGGCGTCGGTGCCCAAGTCCTCCCACGCTGTTCCGAACAGCGCGACGCCGACTGTGTTCTGCTTTGTCTCGTCCTTTATTGAGAACAGCGCGTCAGTCACCTGTTTAAAGGCAGTTTTAGCGCTCTCGCCGCCTTTGGCAAATTTATCGGTAAGTTCGTCGGCATTTAAACCAAGCTGAGAAAATGCGTCCTTTGTGCTGTCGCTTGAATCTTTGGTCCTAATACCGAACTCTTTGACCGCGTCGTTTAATTTATCCACCTGAAAGACGCCGTTTTGCGTTCCGCTCTCAATTATCGAGAACATTTCCTGCGCCGAATAACCCATATCGGCATAGTAGACGGAGTATTCCGCGAGCTGGTCGGCCAAGTCCTGGTTTTGGTTTAAGCCTCTCTGCGCTCCCTGTGCCATGAGCTCATATGCCTCGTCGGCAGTGAGCCCGAACTGTTTCATCAGAGCGTTTGCGCCGCGTATTCCCTCGTTTATATCTATATCAAACGTATCTCTGAGCAGTATAGCGTTTTTGGCCGTGCTCTGCAGTTTGTCGTCGGGCATATCGCCCATCTGCTGATTTATAAGCGCCATGGCGTTGGCTATGTCCCCGAAGTTTTCGCCGTATCCGCCCTTGTATATATCTGTGAGCACTTTTTCGTATCGTTCGCTCTCGTCCGCCGACTTGCCCGTTGCCGAGAGATAGTCGTTCAATGCCGCTGTCATGTCGTCGGTTGCCTTTACCGCCGAAACGCCCAGGGCGAGCAGAGCCGCTCCTCCTGCGGCGGCTGGTTTTGTGATTTTATCGGTCATTTTATCGCCGACGCTTTCAAGCTTTTCTCCCGCGCTCTGTGCCTTTGAGCCGAAATCCTGCAAACTCTCAGCCGCTTTGTTCAAAGCCCCCGACTGCTGAGAAATCTGCTCGTTTGTCTTTTTGAGCTGATTTTCCAGTGTGGCGAGCCTTTGCTCTGCCTTTGCAACTTCGAGGGATAATTCACGGGTTTTTATAGCATCTTCACCGTTTAGCTTTACCGACTGCTCAAGCGCGTTTTTGAGCTCGTCGAGCTTCTGCTGCTGTAAGGCTATCTGTTTTGCATACGCTTCACTCTCGGCCGTAAGTGCCTTTTGCTCGTCGCCCGATGCCCTGTAACCCTCAGCAAGTATTTTTGTTTCCTGACTTAAAAGTTTCTGCGCCTTGTTTATGTCCTTTATTGCGGCCGTGTACTTTGTCTCGCCGTCCAGGGCGAATATAGTCTTTATTTCCCTTTTAGCCAAATCTTCACCCCTTTAACCAAAATGCTTTTTAATCCAGCTGTCGTAAATACGCTCAGTTTCAGCGTCGACTTTTTTCTGAGCTGTGCTTTCTGCCTCATCTACAAAGTGAGTGCCGACTTTTTTACCTCGGCCGTAGTGGTTTATATATGCCTTTTCGGCATTTCTTACTCCGTTTTTGTCTTTTCCTTTCGGCGATATCTCAACTCTGTATTCAGAGGTGGTTTCATTTATTATGATATCGTCTTTGATACTCTCATACATTGCACCGGTATCTATAAGACCGTGATCTTTTATTGCGTTTTTCCACCCTTTTACAAGTTCCTCGCCCGCCATGTCTATAATCTCATTAGCAAAGCTGTCCGCATCGTCGGCGAGCGTGGCTGTCGCAGAGATAAGCTCGTCAAACCCTTTCGGAATAATTACAGGCATTACTCGTCCCCCTCCTCATACTGCACAAAGCCCTCGTCCTCAAGCTGTTTTTTGTAGCGCAGGACTATGTTTTTAAGCGAAAGTCGCTCGACATCTTTTGACGGGATTTTAAGCTTTGTTACGGCAAGCCATATCCAGTCGCCCACCTCGTCGCGGTTTGCCGCTGTCACTTTGCTCTGAGTGTCCGGGTAGCTTTCGTCAAGGTCCTCTCCCGTATCGGTTATCTGAGGCGGAGGCAGATAACTGCTCAACCCCTGAAAAATCTTGAAGATACATTTTTCATAGGGGATATTCAGTTTCTCAAAGCTTTCCGCGTCAATGCTCCCCGCTGAGAGCATAGCTCCGTACAATATCGCCTTTACATACCGCTTATCCAGCGCCGTCACTCCGTCTATAAGTTCCTTTTGGCCGAGTGTCAGCTCAAAGTTATCCTCGAGATAGTCAAGCGCTGTCACTATGGCCTTTATATCCCAGCGCAAAAGATATGTCTTATGGTGCTTAAAGCTGTTTTGATACGCAAAAAAATCTCTTAAATTAAGTTCCATAAACGCAATGAGGACAGCTTAAAAAAGCTGCCCTCTCTCCTTTTCTCACTCGCTTATAGTGTAGTCTGCGCTGAATACAGGAGAGGCTTGCATATTCGCTTTAATTGCGACAGCCTTAATCGTCATTGCCTGATTTACGGTTATCGGTCCGTCGTAAATTCTGCTTGCCGCGTCGGGTGTTGTGCCGTCCAGTGTATAGTGGATAGCGGCGCCCTGAGTTTCGGTTGTAAGTTTAACGTCTGTGCCTGCTGCTATCGCTCCCGCCGCCGGCTCGGCTGTTACCGCCGAAACAGCTGAACCCATAGCGCCCGGCATCTGCGGAGTATTGAACCACTCGGCCGCCTTTTCCTTTGAGGCGTTCGGCGAATCGTCACGCAGAGTGTACTTTATATCGCCGTTGTTGTTAGCGAAAAAGCGGCCTGTTATGTTGTGCGTCTGATATGTAATGCCGCCCTGTACTTTTGTGTTCGCTGTCTCTGCAAATTCCTTAAAGCGTCCTTTGTAGAGAACTGTCCTCTTGTACATCGGTTCTCCTGACTTATCGGACGATAAAAGCTCCTCCCACGCCAGGGCGCCGAGATTAGATGTATCGGTGTTGGAAGTGAGCGCGCCGCCTGTTTCGTCAAACTTGTGGCCGAAGATTTTAGCTCTTATATCGTCCGTCAGCTGTGACGCGTTGATAGTGACGTCATACGCGATAATCTGTGAGTTTTCGTCCTCTATGCCGTCGTCACTCTCAAGCGAGCCCTCCGCCAAAACAGGCGTAGTCGTTATTGTTATAAGGCGCGACAGCTTTTCAGCAACTGTGTAATCCTCCGAGCCGTCGTCGCTCTCTGTCATTGGAAACCATGTGAGCCTTCTTGCGCCTATCGGTTTTCCGACATATTTTTTCTGCATTTTCTTATTCCTCCTCGTTTAATTCTTCATCGTCGTACCCCTCGACATAGCATTTGAAGATGTGGTGAAAATACTTTGTCTGCGAGTCGTAGTCATGCTCGTACTCAAAGGGTATCTCGTTTTCATTTAAAACCCGCTTTATCGCCCTCGCCGTTTCGTCTTTGCTGTTTTTGGTGTAGCGGTCCACATAGACTGTCCACACCGTGTCCTCAGATGTGTTGTCGGACATTGAGTCGTCAGCGGTGCTCTCTGCCCACGTGGTGTAGTCGCCCGCTCTGCCGCCCTCGGCGTATGTAAGCAGAGGGTCAACGGTCAATAACAGCTCTTTGAAGTGCTCAAGACTGCTTTTCATAATCTTCTATCACCTTCGATAAGCTTATATCGGTTATTTCCTCTCCGCTCTCGTCGTCCGTGCCGTGGTAAACTCGGTACACTTCATATACTGTGCCGTCAAGCTCGACGGCCGACTGTGTTGACACTGCGTTATCTCTGAGAATACGTATTTTTTTGAGCACTGTGACGCCCTCCATGTTTTCGGTGTCACGGTTAGGCTCGGACGAAAAGGAAAGCTCGGCAAAATAGTGTTTTCTCTCCGATGAGAGTGTTAATATCGGGTATTCGCCCGGGGCGTTCTGCATCTGAGTGCTCCAAACAGAGCACGGACCTAAATCAAGTATCAGCGCCGCCGCCCCCTTTCTGCGCAAGCCAGCGCTCGCGGATTGCTATGTTGAGCCACTCGGGCATGGCGCCCGATTTGTCTCGGTTTTGGTATTTAAACGCGGTGTAGTCGACAAGCAGCATTAAGTCGTCAGTGCTGTTGCTTTCGAGCGTGATACCCTTTTTTATAAGCTCGTTTTCCGACGCGCTGAGCCGCGCTTTCATATAGCTTTCGGTGTTTTCGGCAATCTGCAGGCGGTTGAGGCTGATCTTTAAAAGCTGCAGGGCGGTGTTTTCGTCATACATCGTCATCATCGCTTTCCGATGCGGCGGCAGCTGCGCTCTTTGTCACGGTCACTGTATACTCCTGTGTAGTAGTGCCGTATGATACCGCTACTTTAACGCTGTTCTCGCCCTCTTCCCACGCTGCGCTTCCGCCGTTTTCAACGGGAGTTTCGCCGACTGTTATTTTAACCGCCGCGCCTTTTTTATACGGTGTTGCGGTTATTGTGTCGCTCTCGTTTGAGGTTTCGCCTGTGTATTCCGTTACTTCCGGCTTAAATGTCGGAGACAACGGCAGCGAGCCTATCACCAGGCTTGACAGACTCGCCGTTAGGGGTTTGCGGAGTCCGGTGTAAATGTTGCTGTTGTGGTAGGCGCTTTGTTTTCGATATTTACAAGCACGAACGCCTCGCCGATGACAGGCATACCGTCATATCTGGCAGTGGCTTTAAATGCTGTCTGATCGTCGAGGAACTTGACTTCACGGCTCTGAGCGATAGTTGTGCCCGAACGCTCTGCGAGAATATAGTCCTCGCCGAAACCACCCATTATGTCGCCGTCAGCCATGTCCGGTATCTCGACAATAGCTCCGCCCTCGATAGGCATTACGGCGTCAAGTCCCGCAA
This sequence comes from uncultured Clostridia bacterium, assembly GCA_944387335.1. Lineage (GTDB taxonomy): Bacteria > Bacillota > Clostridia > Oscillospirales > Ruminococcaceae > CALXEM01. Next base: position 9,698 of record CALXEM010000138.1, read on the forward strand.
CGAGCGCGCCGCCCGATGAGAAGTTTACTGCCTTTGCCATGAGTGACATCTTTGTCTTACGGTTCATTGCCCAGAATGTGCCCGCCGATGCGTATGTATTGTCGCAGACAGACAGCGCTTTGATGAGCTCTGCGAAAAATGCCTCGGCTGTCTTTGATGTCGGGTCGATTTTTATAATGTTGCTTGTGTGCAGGTCTTTCCATGTCGGAGCGTTTTCTCCCCAGTTTTCCGGCTGTGACTGCTGTGCAAGCCTTGTGGCGATACCTGTCGGCATCTTTTTGCCTGTGCCGTAAAGGATAGCTTTGTCGACTGCGCGGCCGATTGCTTTGCCGAGCATGTCCATAATTTCGGACGCAAGCGAGAGGTCGCTGTCCTCCAGTGTTGCGTTGCAGATAAGCACATATCCGCCGACTTTAAAGCCGTCTATGTCCACCTGCTTAAAGCTTATATCGAGCTCGTTGAGTGAAGCGCACGCCTCTGTCCATACGCCCTCCGGCACTACTCCGCTGATTGTCTGACGTGCTCTGCCCGAAACCTGTCTTACATTCACGTACTTTATAAGCTTGCTGTATGTGTGCAGGTTATCTCTTAAAAGCTCGAGCAGAACGTCCGGCACGGTGAGCTCCGCTCCTGTGACGTCTCTCTTCTCTTTGATTATCGTTCTGACATTTGTGAGAAAACCTTTGACGTCCTCCCTGGCTAAAATTCTGTCCCTCGTCTGCACCGGGACGTCTTTAAAAAATCTGTCTCTTCTGTTCAAAGTAAATCCAGCCTCCCTGTTTTCGTTAGGATTTGTTTTAGGTTCTGTGCCCTGATCCGGCGGCAGCTGCTCTTTTTCCAGAGCGTCAAGCTCGCTTTCAAGCTCTGCTATCTCGCCCTCAAGCTCTGCTTTTTTCTCATTAAAGGAATTTTTAAGCGTTTCGAGCTCTGTCTTTTTGCCCTCGAGCTCCGCCGCCAGCTCCTCGACGGTGTCCATGTCCTCTTTGGGTGAATCCGCGGTAATCTCTTTGTAGGCGTCCTCTATTCTCTTTTCCTCGTCGCGCAGTTCCTTTTCTCTTTTCTTTATCTCTGCCTCGCTGAGTATATGACTTCTCAGCTCGGACTTTTTAAGCTCTATTTTTTTAGAGAGCCTTATCTGCTTTAATGCCATTTTTTTATCCGCTCCTCCATTCTTTCTTTAAAGCTTCTGTACTGCCTTAACTTTTCGACTGCCTCACTCTTTGAGCGCGCCGATATGCCCGTTGTCTCATACGCAGGAAACGTGCAGCAGCTTATCTCATAGAGCTTTATCTTTTTGATAACCCACACGCGTTTTGCCTCGTGTGTCTCCACAACCTCGTCAATAATCTCAAAGCCGCACGAGCACTGGTCGACGTCGCCGCGCTGTACTCTTGCATATAAACTCATGGCGTCGTGGTCGTTTTCGTTTATCTCGATTCTGCCCCATATACCGCGCCCGCGCTTTTTGAGTGTGAGCGTGTTCGCCTTTGTCCTGCCGAGTACAAGAGTGGTGTCGTGGTTTATAAGGGCTCTGACATCGTCGCCCAGAGTGTCGTCCGCAGAGGTATTGTCAAACATCTCATAGCACTCGGGCGCGAACTCATAGTATTCGTCGAACACTATAAAGTACCCCTCGATGTATTTCTTTTTTCCGCTGTCGTCAGACGTTGCCGCCATGCGCTCGGTGCGTGTTCTCAGCTGTATTCCCTCTCTCAAGTTTCATCACCTCCCGTTCCTGTCAGTTTTTTCTGATTGCCGAGCATTGTGGCAGGGATATAGTTTTCAAGCGCCAAAAGCTCGGTCATTTCGCTGTCAGGCGGCAGGCCTATCCAGTCTCGCCACTCGTTGCGGCGCATTGAAATTCTGTCCACCATCTGCGAGCCGGCGGAGACAATCTCCTCCAAACTGTAAGACATCAGACTGCGCTGGTTAAAGCGCCAGTACATGTCGCGGCTTATAAGCAGTCCCCGTGTCAGCTCCTGCTCTATGACCTTTGAGACGGACATTATGCCGGTTGAAATAAAGTTGTTGTACGCCTCGCGGTCAAAGTCGCCTATACCGACTAAAAAGGGCGGTACTCTGAATATCCCAGCCGCTGTCCGCTTGTCTATCTCCATGTTTTTGGCTATCGCCAAATCGTTGAGCGTTAATGGCTTTATTGTCTGAATATCAAATGTGTCCGCCTGCATAAACCACGGTTTGCCGCTCTGCGTGTCGTCTATGTACTGCTGAGCCATTTCGGCGCGCCCCTCTTTTGTCTGCAGTTTTTCGTTGTAGCCGTCCACCTTTATGACGATAGACGGCGAGGGCGACTCCATGAGCGCTGTCTTTGTCTTTGTCGCCTGTTTTAGCCCCCTTGTCACCTCATTTAGGACTGTTCTGTAACCTGTGCCGAGCCACGGGCGCGAGCTGTCGGGATTTAATCTAAAGTGCAGGACCTCGTCGGGCGAGTATTCCCTGCCGCGCCATATAATTTTATAGTCGTCACTCTCCGACGGCGTTTCGACGATACTCACCTCATTAGGCGGCAAAAGCTTTAACCTGTCGAGATAGCCGCCTTTGAATATAGGCAGGACTATCTGATTGCCGTCGCCGTCGAGCATTAAGTTCCAGACAAGCGAGTAAATAAAGCTCTTGCGCGTCATGTACCTGTCGGGCTCTATATCAAGCTTTCTTGACAGCTCGTTTTTAACGCGTATGTCGCCGCCGTCTGTATTGAGCATTAAGTACAGCGTCATGTTTGAGATTAAGTCGGCGTACAGCGAAACGCACATTCTGACCTCGGGACAGTCCGACAAGCGTGTGTACTGCCCTGCGGTGAGCACTTTGAAAGCCTCGTCCGAGCACAGCCACGCCGAATAAGTCCTGTCCGATGTCTGCAAAGGCGCGTCGCGCGTATATCCCGATTGAGCTCGTCTCTTTTTCTTTTGTTTTGACATTTTTAACTCTGCCACCCTTTCTCCATTTTCTCTAAGTTCTCGAGCATTCGCACACAGCCGAAAACCGCGGCGTCAAAGACGTCTATCCTGTGATTTGGCAGCACCTTTTCGTACTGCACCATGTCATCCGTTTTCTCGATTGCCTTTACGTTTTTAACGCAGTATTCGAACGCGTCCGAGCCGAGATAGTAAAGCTGTGAGTTTTTCGCCTTTGTCTCGATGCGGCGAAAGCCCTCGCTCTTGCGCCAGAAATACTGCGGCTGGTCCACTATTTTAAAGCCTGCCTTTTTCATTCCGATGTAATATTCGCGGCAGAACTTTCTGTCGTGGCCGACTTCCAAAATCTTAAAACCCGCTCTTTTCATGTCCTTAAACCAGTTGACTATCTCCGCATAATTGACAGTCGGATTGTTGCTCATGGTAAGTAAGCCTTCGTCCTGCCAGCCAAAGAGAGGTATATTGTCCTCCTCGGCTTTAAGATGCGCCGCCACTATCGGAAACCATGCGTGAGTTATGACAATGTCTATCTCGCCCAGGCTACCGTAGAGCGCCGACGCCGTGAGGTCGTGCATTTTTGATAAGTCCGCTCCGCCGAACCACTTTACAGGCAGTTTTAGCAGCGCCTCGAGCTTTTTCTCTGTCGGCAGGCTGTCGTCTATGCCGAGGTGTTTTGCGCACGCCGCGTTGCTTGTTTTAAACTCATGGATATTGAAATATGCGTTCATGGCGGACGTGTAGATATTCAGCGACTTTGCTAAGAAATCCTTTCTCTGCTGAGGGTCGTTGAGCGCCTGCAGAGAATCGTTTAATATGTCGCCCGGGCGTATTGACACGCCGTAGTTCGGGTTTGCCTTTTCGTGCTGTATCGGGTTTGTGAAGTCGACGTTTCCTCGCTCGTCCTGGTCGGCTCTGCAGATGAACACAAAGTATGAATCAGCCTCAGCTCCCGCCTGACCTTCGAGTATTCTCACGCAGTACAAAAGACGCTGATAACAGAAACTTGTCATGTCGTCGCCTGCTGTCGTTATGCCTATGACGAGCTTGTTTGTGTAAGCCTTTGTCGCCTCTTTTAAGATGTTGTACTGTTTCGGCGATTTGTAGGCGTGTATCTCGTCGGCTATAACGATATTGCAGTTAAAACTATCCTGCGCGTCGGGATTGCCCGCCAGCGCCTCGAGGTGGATAAATCCACCGTCGATGTCGTCGTTTGATATGCTGTGTTCGCGTGAGTTGTCGAGGATTTTCCAGCCGTCGGCGAGCGCGTCCTCTTTGCCGTCGTACCAGATTTTCGTCATGTTGTACTGCCAGTTCTCAAAGGACTTCATGGCCTCTTTGAGTACGGCGCCCACGACATAGACGGTCGAGCCGCTTTTATACTCGAGCAGTGCAAGCCCCCACGAAAGCGCGGATATAAAAATCGTCTTGCCGTTTTTTCTCGGTACGAATATAAACGCCTCTTTGTAGCGCCGCTCGGCTGTGTCCCTTATAAAGAAGCATAAAAAGGTGTAGACTATAAACTTTTCCCAGGGCTCGAGAATGAGCGGAGTGCCGCGCAGAGGTGCGCCGCTCAGCGACTGCCCCTGCCTGTGCTTAAATGTGTTTTGAATAACGTCAATGACAAAATCGGCATCTTCGGGGCGCCAGTCCCATTTTGGATTTTTTAAGTCATCTAAAAACCGCTGCGCCGATAATATAAGCTCTCTGCCGGCTGTCTTTTTGCCGCTCACTATCGCCTCGGCATAGCCGCAAACCTCCTGCGCGTATTTTCCCGCTGTCATTATCTCGCGGCTGTAAATCTGCTCAGCTTGCCGCCCGCTCCTTTGTTCGATGATTTAAAGGCTTTGTCATTTGCCTTGAGCAGTCCCATAGGAGTGAGCCCGAGCTGAGAGGCGTAGTTGAGAATATCCCTGCGCAGAGATTCGAGCGTCGTTACAATCGGGGCTTTTTTCGGTCCGGCTTTGCCCTCGCTTTCAAATTCGTACCCGCTGTCTATGTATTTCTTTGTCAGTACCTCGTACTGCTCAGACAGCTGACAGTAAATTGAGATTATCGGCTCAAACTCGGGTTTATAGGTGCCGAGCTTTTCCATATCCCTTTTGATAACTGTTTCAGGTTTCATCTTCGGCACGCTTTTTACCCCCTTTTGCCAAAGTTTTAAAAATCTCTCCGTGTATACAAACACTTCCCCCCTCCGGTCAATGTACCCCGCTCGACCGTTTTTTTGATAGGGGGGGACGCGGTTCAATGCGATTGTGACAGGCTGTACAGAGTGATATACCGTTTTCGAGTTTTGCGGAAAGTTCGGGATAATCTTCCACGGATTTTATGTGATGAGCGTGAGTTGCCTGTGTTTTTTTGCCGTACTTTTTGCACTCTTGGCACAGGTATTTGTCCCGCTTTAAAACTTTTTGACGCCAGTCTTTGTGCTTTTTGGTGTGATAGTATCTTTTATCCGGCACAGCTTCACCCTCTGTCCTTTTTGAATTTTTTTAAAGCCTGACCGTTTGTACGACTTCATTCCCTGTTTTCCTTTCGTGTTCTCAGGTTCTTAAACTAAAAAAGACAGACCCGTTTTGTTTTCGAGACTGTCTTTTTCAGATAAGGAGATTTTTCAAAGTGAGCTCTATCTTACCGCACTTTTATTGTAGCAATTTTAATGCGGTCGATGTGTGTTTTTTTTACTCGCTTAAAAATTTTTTCTGTATCCGATTCGGACACGCTTTATCTTTAATTCTGCGCGATTTCACCCACGCCGCCGCAATGGCAGTCCACGCAACGCAAGTCCTGTGCGTTATGCCGAGCTCTTCGGCTATCTGTCCGTAACTCTTACCCGATATGTACATTCTCACTGCCCGCTCTTGTTTTGATGTCATTTCCTCAAAAGGCAGCGTGTCGATGACAGAGAGTATCTCCGCTCGGCTTGTGTCATACAGCTGGGCGAGGATTTTTATTTGCTGCGTTTTATTTTTAGCGTGACGATATATCTGCCTTATCTCGTTTTTTTCGCGCTCGTCGGTTATTTTCATGCTCTGAAAGCCTCCCACATAAACATCAGTTGAGTCAAAGTTATTCTGTCATCTCATGCTCAACGCATATAAGACGGCCTTTGCTGTCGCACACGAATTTCTCCGGCGTTTTGAACATCGTTTTATATGTCTCGAGCTGATGATCGTCCAGGCTTGTAAATTCATCGCCGTCAACTGCGCAGACTATAAATATTCCGCAGAGTATATCTGCTATTTTCCATGTATTGTCCTGCCCGTTTGTCCATAAAGCCCTATTCATAGGCAAGCCGGTTATTTTCCCCTCTTCGTTGCAGACAATTACAGTTCCGTCGCGGCGTATGCTCGTTACCTCGATATATCCTCCGACTATATTCTGCATGGCCTCAAGTGTGTTATGTATTATTTCCTCACGCGGCTTTTTCATCGGTTCTATTATCAGCACTCTCATCTTTGTCATTATTCTCTATCTCCTTATCACAACAACATTGCGCATCTCGGATTTGTCTATCCAGTCATCACAGAACTTTACTGCCATCTCTGACACGTCCTGCACAACATTCTTAAACTCATACTCCTCACCTGTTTCGTCATCAACGTATTTCTCTACAATGATGTCGCCTATCCTTATCTCGGTCTTTTTTCTTAACAGAGTGTCAACAACCCACTCATAGTATTCTCTGAGGTCAGTTGCAGATATAGGCTTTGACTTTTCGCATTTAATACAGCGTGATATATCATTGGGTTCTGCACAAAACTCACATTCATATCTGCTTTTTGCAATTTCAAGCATTTTTTCAACATTTAACATAGCTATTTTCTACTCCTTTTTATTTTTAAAATCGTTTCTATCTGCGTCGCGCATACGAATATAGATATAAAAACGGCTGTTAAACTCGTTATAACGTATATCCTCATAGAGATATATTTTGTTTTTATACTGCCTCTCTGCAAATTCTTTGATATTTAATTTACCTTCAACCATTTTCTTAACATGTGAAGATTTAATCCTGCTGTAACTTTTATGTTCTTTAGGACGTTTGAGATTTGTAGATGCACACCAACGTTTATTACCGTTTGGGTCTTTGGAAAGATATTGTGCTAAACCTGATAATCCGCATTCGTCTGTCGCCGTTCGTCTGATATTATTACGTCTGCCTTTATCCCATAGCTTTTCAATCATATCCATAGGCAGCGCACTATCCATTATCAAATGATGATGACAACGAATTTTTTTACCTTTTGCAGCATACTCAGTGACATATATGTATTTTGCTTTTCCTATGTTTTCTTTTTTACGCCGGTAATTGATACGTTTTATATAATTGCGTATATTCTTTAATGCGTCGTCTATGTCTTTAGGTTCTTTGCCGGGTTCATAGGTGAGTGTTATCCAGTAGTCACCATCACTAAAATTTGTATTTATCAGTCGTTCTAATCTTTTGCGTGCATTTTTATCGTTGAGATTTCGCTGAGCTTTATTAACTCTTTCAAGCTTAAAATCTCCCCTTTCCCTTTTGGTAAATTCGGGATAAATCTCAACTTCAAACTGATTACCCGACTGTATTGTTTTTGTAGCATAGACACTCTTTATCTTTCCGTCTGATAACATTTGCTTAATGAGCGCATCGCTTGCAGTTTCTATTGATTTATTAAAGAATGTTTCATAATCATAATCTACATAGCTTAAACGTCTATAACTCACTGCTTTTCCTCCTGGTTTCGTCGAGTTGTTAATATACATTACAAGGACGGTAATAGGGTTTTCCCCTTTTTTCATAAACTCATATACTCACGAGTTTTACTTTTTAACCAGGACATGATATAATATTGATGTAGGATTTTGAGACTGATCCTGCTGTGTTAATGCCCGAGGCGTTCTGAGTGAACAGCCCCGGGCTTTTTCTTTTATCAATTTTTATCATCCTGTCTTATTCGTGCCTGAAACTCGGACACGCTGTGTTTGTCCTGTTAAAAACAGGCCTTAACTTCTCATCTATGTCCACACACCGAGCGCACGGGTTCGGCTTTTGTATGGGACATTCTTTGATATTGGTGCAGAAATGACACCAACAGCTTTTACACTTTTCATTCATTGTTTTTGTTCTCCTAACTATCAGCCAGTGCATGCACCACATAGAGCTTACTTCGGTTGAGTGATATTTACATTCGTTGCAATGGCTCATGCAGATATATGTACCGTACTTTTTGCACAACACGCGCGCCGATGAAAGACTGTCAGCTCCGCATACAGCGCATCTATCAGGTGTTTTAAGTATTCCTCTTGCTGTTTTTTCTCCTGTATCTCTCATACTTGAGCCCGTTGTGGTGTATTACCCATTGGGCGTTGTCACTCTCTTTCACTTTTCGGCGCTCGTCATCAGCTTTTTTGCGCAGGCCTCTGTCCTTTGCAACTTTGCGCCGGAATTTAACGCAAGTTTTATGGCACAGAGGCTGTTTTTGAGGACAGTTCTCGCAGAAACTAAGCAATGTATCACCTCATTTGAGCCGCAGCAGTCTGAGCAGCCTGTCTATATGTTTGTCCGGTATCTTCTCGAGCAATGCGCAGCCGACAGTCAAAATGCCGTTAATTACTGCCACTGCAAATAAAACGTCTATGATAATCATTTTTATCAATCCATTTCCTGTATCTGTGACGAAAACAACTTGTCCGATATTGCTATGGCGGTAATTTTTACCGCCGGTTTAACGAGTGTTATTCGTCACACTATTTTTTCCGTTAATTCCTGAGCTGCTTTTTCTTCTCTTGCTTTTGCCCTCTCAATGTCCTGCATAGCGTGTATGAGAAAGTTTCTGCAAGCATCTTCGAGGTCCTCGGGAGTCGGCAGCTTGTTGTAATAGACATATGCTATGACCTTATCGTTTTCATATCTTTTTACATGTTGATGCATTGTCTTAACTCCTTTCTGTACATCGCTATGAAACTTTATGCTTTTTGCAGCTTGTCTGATTACCTGTTATGTGTTTTATACGGTAGAACTCTTATCTTTTCGGCTTTTTATAAACTTTCTCGCCTGTCCCATTGTTTTGAATCGCGCAGCCTCATAGACAATAAAGTCGGCTATTATGTACGGACATCTGTTTCTGACGCCTCTCTGTGCCTCATACCCGCTCTGGGTTTTAACTATTCTCCATTCCATAAATTTAATCTCCTTACTCTTTTCTCCTTTTTGTGTTATAGTTTACTTACAGGCTGTTGCAGCAGCCGAGTTTTACACAAAAGGAGGATTTGATGACAAATTTCACTACGATAGCTCCAATTATCATCTCTCTGATTTCTTTTGTATTCTCTGCGTATGTATTTATATTTCAGCTTCTCAAAAACAGAAAAAATATACATATTGAAATTCCTAATTATTTTATAAGTCGAGACAGAGATATTCTAAACCTACATATAATCAATAAATCCCGAGAGCCTATTTGCATTTCAAGAATATACATAGAAAGCGTTGACAAAAAAGGGTTCTGCGGTTTGTATAAAGAGAGATTAGGAAGCTTTACATTTGCCGATGAGCCCACTGTGCGTTATAAGTCAGATAATTTACCTCAGTTCATCAGCGGTTTAGGATTTAGAAACTTAATTCTTATTTGTCCGCCAAAACTTGTTACTCTTAATCATCAATCAAAAATAATATTTTACACAAACAAAGGCTTAATTAAGAAAAAGTTTACCATTGACCATTACAACGAAAGCAGAAACATCTTTTGAATAAAATAAGTTTTATCTGTTCATCATAATGACCGTAAGTATACATAATATTATTGAAATCAATGAAATAACCATAGCTGCCATGTTTATTCCTGCTTGTATATCTGTCATCTTACTCACCCCCTCTCCGTCATACTCTTTATGCGGAGCGATCTTCTTCCATAGCAAATAGATATTCAAATGGTTTTTTGAAGTATTTACAAAACGCAAAACATTCTGCAGGAGTAAAACGACCACTTTTAATTTTTCGACTATAAGAAGTACGGCTAACTCCAATTATTCGTCCCATTTCTTCATCTGTAAGATGTTTGGATGCCTTTTGTCCTAAAAGATTCAGATACATATATTCACCTCCCCCCTTTTTTTGTAAGCGTTTCGCTTGCTACACGTTCTGTATATATTCGTTTTGCATACATGTCAATACATTTTTATAAAAAAAGTTGACATTTCGCATACATTTTCTTATAATAGCCGTGAGGTGATAAAATGACATTCCCTGAAAGATTAAAATATTACAGAACTAAAAAAGGACTTACTCAACAACAAGTAGCAGATATTTTAAAAATTCAAAAAGCAACGTACTCTGGATATGAAACCGGCAGACGTGAGCCCGACGTTTTTAAAATTAAAGAATTAGCTCGTATTTTCTGCATCACTGGTGATGAATTGTTGGATACTGGTTTTCAAAACCTCTATGATTCTTCCAATACTCACCCGCTCATCGAGATATACGAACGTCTGAATGATGAGGGACAGCATAAGCTAATGGAGTATGCTGAGGACCTGGACGCAACAGGACGATATAAAAAACATAATCAGTCTGACGTGGGCAACTGTGGCTAAGGAAAGACTGTTTCAATCTTTTTTTAGCGTAAATAAGTTATCTTCAGTTTTTGGATATGATTTGATAGAAGATTCGTTATAACATATTACAATACATATTCCGTTTTCCTTAAAACTACTGTTTACAAGCTCTCGGAGTCTTTCGAGGGCTTGATTTTTTATTTTGTCCATCTTACTCACCTCCTCTCTATACCGCCAGCTTGGATCTAACTAAATCTTAAAAAATCTCCGCGCAACAAATTCGGTACATTCTCCCACTTCTTCTGCATTCGGAAGTTTGTATCGATTTTTTTCCATATAGTAAATCATTGCCATTGTGCTGACTTTCCACTTTAACCAGTTGACAGCGCATATTACAGCAATAATTAAAAGTACAATCGCCACGCTCTCACCCTCTATACCGTTTTCTATGCTGTTTGCTTTGATTTTTCAAAAAAATAGTTATAAGGTACATTTAAAGCCTTACAAATTCTCGCGTACTCTTCTATGCTGAGTTTTCTCTCGCCTTTAAGTGCACTACTAATACTGTGTCTCGTCATACCTGTTTTGTCACATATAAAGCTTTGCTTAATTCCATTCTCTTTCATATATTCGCGTATTGCTTTAGCAATCATAATTTTCACCCCCCTTTTAATTAAGAATTTCTTAATTACACCCTTATAATAATTCAGCAATTCTTAATTGTCAATGCTTTTCTTGATAAAAATGCAGAATTTCTTAATTTTATGTTTACAAAGAAGTTCAAATAGTATATGATACTTTTGAAAGAAGGTGATTAAATGGGGCAAATTCGTGATAATGTTCAAAGAAATTTAGGATATTATTTATCTCTAACAGGAATGAATCAAAAAGAATTATCAGAAAAATTAGGTGTTTCTCAATCTGCCGTGACTAATTGGATAAAAGGAAAAAACTCACCTGATATAGAAGTCGTTGCACAAATATGTAATATATTTAATATCTCTGTAACCGAACTTTTTGGTACAGATAATAATCCATACACTCACCCGCTCATCGAGATATACGAGCGCCTTAATGATGAAGGACAGCATAAGCTTATGGAGTATGCTGAAGACCTTGACGCGACTGGACGATATAAAAAACATAATCAGTCTGACATGGGCAACTGCGGCTAAGGGAGAATAAAAAAAGCACCTAAAAGGTGCTTTTTTACATTTTTGTGTAGAAAATCATTAAAAAGTGTTGATTTTACATCGTTTTTGATATAACATTTAGATAAATTAAATATTTTTGAGGTGTTTTATGAAATTAGAAACAAAAATAAAAATTATTTTAGGTGTAATGTTAGCGGTTATATTTTTCTCTATAGTATTTTACCTTAATTCATTAGGTAATGACTATTCTGAAAATGGAAATAGCTCTATTTCATCTTCCGAACAGGATTCTTTATCTTCTTCAAACTCATCATCTTCTCAAAATGTAAATTCAGAAGAAGAACTAGTTAAATATGGTACATCTGAAGATGTTGATAATATTGCACATACAGCTAAAGAAGATGCTCAAAGTATTGATACGGACAAAACAAATGAAGCGATTGAATTTATTACTATAAACTATGGTAACTATTTTAAAGATAAAGAAACCATGGAAAGAACTATGTATTATGGTTTTTTACTTGAATACGCTTATGAAAGCAACGATATAATGTCTGATTACTATAAATTGGGGCGTGATACAGAACAATGTATTAAGTATGTATATCGCGGTGCCGAATCTGTTGAACACGACAGTGTTCAAGCTAATTTGTATCAAATCCAAAAAAGTTTAATCAAAATAAACGGATAAAAACTAAAGCCGGCAGTATAAAGATAAATAACTGTAAAGTATATTAAATGTTTTGAGGAGGTTATTATGGAATTTGTTAAATATTCTTCTTTTGTTTCTATCGATTTTGAAACAGCAACTTCTGCATATTTTAGCGCTTGTGCTGTTGGGCTTGTCAAAGTTGAAAAAAATCAAATTGTATCGGAGGATTATTTTTTAATCCAACCCCCTGATAACTTTTATTCAGAAAAAAACATTGAAATCCATGGTATAACACCTCAAGATACATTAAATTCCGATTTTTTTCCTGCTGTATGGGAAAAAATGAAACCTTATTTTGAAAATACATATATCGTTGCTCACAACGCTAATTTTGATATGTCTGTACTTAAAGCCACACTTGATTATTACAATTTGTCTATTCCTGACTTTTTATATTTTGACTCTATATCTATAAGCGGATTGTGTATAAAAGACGGTGATTCTGTAGGCAGAAAACTTGATGAACGTTGTAAATATTTTAATATCCCATTAAGCGAGCATCATAATGCATTGTGTGATGCTCGTGCCTGCGCC
>CALXEM010000139.1 GCA_944387335.1 uncultured Clostridia bacterium
AGGGAAGCTGCAAAAAATGCAACCGGAAAACTCTTTATCGGACACAACCGCAGATTCGAAGGCGATTTTATAAAGCTCAGAGAAATCATAGATTCCGGTAAGCTTGGCGATATCTATGAGATTAAACATGGTGTATTTCACTATAACAGACGCGATGACTGGCAGACACTCACAGAAATGGGCGGCGGTCAGCTGTATAACTGGGGACCACACCTTATTGACCACGGTCTCAGACTTATGGACAGTGATGTAATTTCAATGGAGTCAGAGCTCAGAAGAATTTGTGCTGTTGGCGATGCTGAGGACCATGTAAAAATTACAATGCACGGCGAAAACGGCAGAACGATTGATTTGGAAATCGGCGGCGGCGTTGCAATGCAGTTTCCAAAATATATAGTATACGGTACAAAGGGAACTGCTGTATATGAAAATGACTATTTTACACTCAAATATCTTGACCCTGAAAAACCTTTGCCTGAAAGACATGTTATACGTGAGAGCTGTATGGATACATTCGGAACCGAAGAGACACTCACTTGGAAAGAGGAAAAGATATATGCTCCAATGGGTGACTTAATGGTTATCATGCACAAGGTATATGATAGTCTTGTAAATGGCGCAGAGTTTCCTGTTACAATCGATCAGTCGGTTGAGGTAATGAGAATTATCACAGGTGCTAAAACCGGTGTTTTACCGTCAAAACAAAACTGATTATATTTCTAAATAATAACAAAAACCACGTATCAAATAAAATGATACGTGGTTTTTTAGCTGTTATCTTATTTGCTGTAACTGGAAAGCAAATCATTTTTAATGTTCCAAAGCTTAGGAGAGAGGTCTACATAATATGTGTGAGGGTTATCAAAACGTTTAACCTCGTCCCAAAGCTTATCAAGCTGTTCTGAACAATATTTCTTTATATTGTCAAGTGAAGGTGACTGATATACGCAGTTTCCTTTCTCAAAAATCTGAACAAGCATCTTTTTAGCTTCAAAATTATTGAGTTTCTTTTTCTTCCAAACAGCGACAGGGTCAAAAATCTCAATTTCTCCTGAATCGTCAATAGTTTCATCGAATAATGTTACATAATCGGCAATAGCCTCTCCGTTTTCACGGCTATAAAATCTGTAAAACGTCTTAAATTCAGGTGTTGTAATTTTTTCAATGGACTCAGAAAGCTTTATTTTAGGAATAAGCTCTCCGCTGTCATTTTCAACGGCAACAAGCTTGTATACACCACCGAATACAGGAGAACTCTTAGATGTAATCATATTTTCACCGACACCGAATGAGTCAACCTTTGCGCCCTGTACAAGTAAATCTCGGATTATATATTCATCAAGTGAATTTGAAGCACAGATAGTACAGTCAGTGTAACCGGCAGCATCAAGAAGCTTTCTTGCTTTTTTAGAGAGGTATGCAATATCACCGCTGTCGATTCTTATACCTTTAGGACGGATTCCCAGAGGTTTTAAAACCTCATCAAATACCTTTATAGCATTAGGCACGCCGGATTTAAGCACATTATATGTGTCAACAAGCAAAACGCAGTTATCAGGATAAATCTCAGCATATCTTTTAAATGCCTCGTATTCACTGTCAAACATCTGTACCCAGCTGTGAGCCATTGTACCGACAGCAGGTACACCGTATTCACGGTCAGCAATAGCGCAGGCAGTAGAAGAGCAACCGCCGATATAAGTTGCACGTGCACCAAAAATTGCAGCATCGTAACTCTGAGCACGTCGTGAACCGAACTCCATAACAGGACGTCCCTGAGCAGCTCTTACTATTCTGCTTGCTTTTGTAGCGATAAGGGACTGATGGTTTATTGTAAGCAGAACCATAGTTTCAATAATCTGTGCCTGAATGATAGGTCCTTTTACAATCATAACCGGCTCTCCAGGGAAAATAGGTGTTCCTTCCTCAACGCTCCAAACATCACATGCGAATTTGAAGTTTCTGAGGTAAGTTAAAAACTCCTCAGAGAAAATGCCTTTTGAGCGTAGATATTCAATATCCTGTTCAGTAAATTTTAGATTTTTAAGATAGTCAATAAGCTGTTCAAGACCTGCGAAAATTGCAAAACCGCCTTCATCAGGTATTTTTCTGAAAAACATATCAAAAACCGCAGTTTTTTCTCCGATACCTTGCTTTAAATAGCCGTTGGCCATTGTAAGCTCATAAAAATCGGTTAGCAATGTTAAATTTCGCTGTAAATTCCAATTAAGTGTGTTCTCCATAAACACTCCGTTTCTCCGGCTGGCAGATTTTTTCTGATATAAAGACAGACTTAATCGCCGGGAAAAAGCCTGTCCAAAATAAAAAATTTTATCTCAAATAAAAGTTTATTTATTATTTTACCACTTTTTAATGATGTTTTATATGGTTAATCTGCCGATTTTATAACAATCACATAGAGTAAATATGTTATATTTCTTATACTTTTTTAATCTTTTTCTGCACGCTCAATAATCCAATTATATATATCTTCATAAACTTGAAGTTTATTTATTTCATTGAGCATTTCGTGTCTGCCGCCGGGGTAGAGCTTTATGGATATATCTGTATGTCCTGTTTTATGAAGCATTCTATATACCTGTTTTACACCGTCACCGTAATTTCCGACAGGGTCACAATCTCCGGAAAAGAGATATATCGGAAGATTTGTCGGTACAGATTTTGCCCAATCAGGTGAGTTGGCGTTTATCGAAAGTTCAAAAAGATTTTTAAAGGCTGATGCAGTAAATAGGAAATTACAAAACGGGTCTTTTATATATTTATCAACTACTATACTATCTCTTGTCAGCCAATCCTTGTCAGTACGTTTGGGTATACAGCGTTTGTTGAAGTTCCCGAATGCAAGTGAATCGAGAGTTTTGCTTCTATGGTGAGGGCCTTTGACAAGCATAATACCGGAAGCTGCACTTACACCGAATGAAGCTGCGGGATTTGGTCCTCCGGTACCACTGAATATAGCTCCATCAAGTGCAGCAGCGTACTTTGCTGCATATAATCTTGACACAAAAGAACCCATACTGTGTCCCAATAAAAAATAGGGAAGCTGTCCAAAGCGTGATTTAATGCTGTCTGTAAGTCTTTTTGTGTCTTCGACTAATAGTTTATCACCGTTTTCATCTGCAAAGAAGCCCAGTTCGCCTTTGTCAGCTGAATGTCCGTGACCTAAATGATCGTGTCCGCATACTATAAAACCACGTTCAGAAAAATATTTAAAAACGTCCTCATATCTGTCGATATACTCACACATACCGTGACAAATCTGTATTATTCCCAAATATGGCTGAGTATCCGGAATAGTACATCTGGCATATATATTAGTTTTGTTATCTGAGCTTTTAAAAGAAAAATATTCTGTAACTGGCATTTTTATTAATCCTCCTCCAAAAATATCTACTAAAAAAATGGCTCTCGAGATATCCGAGAGCCTGTTTTAAAATGTAACAATTATGCAAGTGCTGCTACCGGTTTTGTTGAAGTCTCTCTCAATTCTCCGCTAAGACTTACTGTGAAAAAACGAATTTGCGAAAATCTAGACCAAAGACGCGGTAAAATCATATTTTTACCGTCACTTTCACCGGTAATAACATGTGTAGCTTTATTTTGCTTTATATATCTGACCAATGTGTGGTAAGCGTCATCAGAGTAAATTATGGACATTTCAGCGTCATACTGTTTTGACACTTCGTACAGATATTCCAAAGCGGCAAAATTAAGCTTTGATAAATCAGGAGATGAAACGTTGATTATCTGTAATTTTGTATTGGATAAATCAGCGACAATACGTCCTGCTTTAATAAGTCTTTCACATTCATATTGATTGGTAACACATACAACGGTAGAATTTATAGCTTTGGCGTTTTTGACCTGCTTAGGTATATTGCCGTTTATATTCATTTTACGATACTCCTTTAAAAAATATTTATGGATTTTCTGATTGTTTGAGTAATTTGTCGGTAATGTTTAAATATTTATTTTTTTAATCCATTGTACCGTGTTGTCCTGATATGAATTTCCTTTTTCATCACTTTAAGTATAGCATATATTTGTGAATAAGTCATTAAATTTAAATTTAATTTTTTGTTTTTTGTGTAATTATTCATCAAAAAAACCTATGCAGACGTATTTAATAAACTTATTCTATTTGCTTTCATTTTATCATTCACAAATGTGAAATTCTATGGTAAAATAATGAATAAAGCGTTTTGTTTTTTTAAATATTTATGGCTAGAGTATAAATGCAGCTATTGACTTTGAAAAATATATTTATATAATATCCATTACTGTATTTTTATTATAACAAAACCCTAAAAGCGCCCGAAAGGAGATTCATAGATGAATCGCGAAATTAAAGGAAATATACATTCACTTGAGTCATTTGGTGCTGTTGACGGTCCCGGAATACGTTTTGTAATCTTTGTACAGGGCTGTCCTCTGCGCTGTCTTTACTGCCATAATCCTGATTCAAGGGAATTTAAAAGTGAAAAGCAAATGACTGTCGGTCAATGCATGGATCAGATAATAAGCTATAAAAACTTCATTAAAAACGGCGGTGTTACAGTATCAGGAGGAGAACCGCTTACACAGCCTGATTTTTGTGAAGCCCTTATTGACGAATGTCATAAAGAGGGAATACATGTTGCCATTGACACATCCGGAATAGTGCCTGTTAAGGTAGGAAAGAGAGTTCTTGAAAAAGCTGATCTTTTATTGCTGGATATTAAAGCATTAGATGATGACATGTGTATTAAACTTACCGGATTTTCAAATAAATCTGCAATAGAAACTCTCAATTTCAGAGAAGAACGCGGTCTGCCTGTATGGATAAGACATGTAATGGTTCCTCAATATACCCTGGACTATGATATGCTCCGCAAAACCGCCAAATTCCTCAAAAATTATAATTGCATCCAAAAAATTGAATTATTGCCGTTTCATAAAATGGGTGAATATAAGTGGGAAGAGCTGGGGGAAAAATACGAACTTTATGATATTCCTCAGCCGACAAAAGAGGAAGTAGAAAAGGCAAAACAAATATTTAAAGATGAGGGACTCCCTCTTTAAGACATATGAAAGGGGACTTACATTATGAACGACCATACAAAATATATTCTAAGACTTATAAGTGCAGTCGTAGTTGCCTTGGGTGGAATAGGCTGGATTGTAATGTTTGTTTTAGACATATTTGTAAACAAATCTCCTATGACTCCGGGCACCATCATAATACCGTTTTTGGGTATCTGTCTTTTGGGAATTGGAGTCTTACTTGTAATATACACTTTAAACGAACAGAAAAATCAAAATGATAAATCTGACGATAAATAAGAATTTGACCTGCTTTAAAATATAAAGCAGGTCTTTTTTATTTTAACTTTTTATATTCACTCGGTGTCATACCGGTTATGTTTTTAAAGGCTTTGTTAAAGCTTCTTATACACGAATATCCCGAAAGTCCGGCTGCCTGGGTTATTGTGCAGTCATTCTCTTTAAGCAGAAAACAGGCATGGTTTATGCGGTAGGTGGTTAGATACTTTGAAAATGTTGTATTCAAATTGTTTTTGAAGTATCGTGAAAGATAGTGATAATCGTATCCAAATTCTCTTGAGAGCGTATTTAAACTAATATCCTCACTGAAATTCTCCTGAATAAATAAAATAATTTTATTTAATAAAGATGCGTCCTTTTTTTGAGACTTTTGCCAAGATGTCTTTTGGTAAAAATCCGAACACAAAAGATATAAAATTCCCTTAACGGTCATTTTGGGTGTTTTGTCATTATGCTTCATGGAAAGAATTAAAGGCAGTATGGTTTTATCTGTAATATAATCAGGTTTCTGAGGATATAGATACTCAGTTTGTTT
>CALXEM010000140.1 GCA_944387335.1 uncultured Clostridia bacterium
ATATACCTAAAATCATGGAGATTATCTGTATTATAATTCCTCCGACAGCGGCAGACAGATATACGCACAATAAAATTTTAAATGCAGTAAGCTTGTCCTTTAACTCTCTGAAAAGCACCAAAAATCCAAATCCTGCGCCGGAAGAAAGTCCTGCAACAGCCGAAGCAAACGATATATTTGATGAAATAAAAAGCTCAGTTAAAAGTATCGACGTACTGCAGCCCGGTATAAGTCCTATCACTGCCGCCAAAGCAGGCTGGAATATGCTGCCTTTGAGAAGCAGTGATGAGAGATTGCTCTCGCCAATTAGTTCAACTGCGGCGTCTATTACGGCTATGCTTATAAACAGGTAGACAGCTGTTTTGAGCGTGTGTACAACGGCACATTTGAGCATTGATAAAAATGTACCGCTGTGACTGTGGCTACATGAGGAGCAGTGGTCATCGTGTCCCTCTGAGTGCAGGTGAGTATTAGTCTCAAAGACTGTTCTTTCGTTTTTAAATACCGTGTATTTTAATAAATATCCGAAAAAGACAGCTATAACAATCTTGCATACTATTAAAGCTATCATGTACGGGAGAAAATCTCTGTGAGCTAAAAGTATCGGTATTGCCTCATCCGAGGTAGACAGATATACTGCAATCAATGTTCCTGCGCCTATTGCACCTGCGCCGTACAGCGACGAAGCGGCAACAGAAAAACCGCATTGAGGTATACAGCCTATAATTGCACCTGCCAAAGGCCCCATTTTATCTGCATTTTTTAATTTGTTCTGTAAATTCGGAAGTTTTGCGTGAAAGAGCTCCAGAATGAAATATACAAATAATATAAACGGAATTATCTCCAATGTGTGTTCAAATGAGTATTTTAATACGTGTTCAATAAATTCGAGCATGCTTTCACCGTTCCTTGTCTATAATCTAATTGATAATAATTCTCATTCTCAACAAATGCTATTGTAAACCTAATTATTTTGTGTGTCAACATGTTTTCTTGAGTAAACAGACGTAATATGATATTATAAATTAAGTTTAGCGGAACGGAGTTGAATGGTGCTTGGAGCTTCCTTTTGAGTTTCTTGAGAGAATGAAAAATATGTTTGACACAGACAGCGAATACGAACAGTTTTTGTCTGAATACGATAAAGAGCGTGCGCCCGGACTGAGGGTAAATACGCTTAAAACAACAGTTGACGAATTTTTAAAAAAGTCAAAGTTTACATTAAAAGCAGTCGACTGGTGCCCTACAGGGTTTAAATATATACACGACGAGCGTCCGGGAAAACACGCATGGCATGAAGCTGGAGTTTACTATATTCAGGAGCCGAGCGCAATGGCGCCGGCAGAGCTTTTAAACGCTCAGCCCGGTGAGAAAATTCTCGATTTATGTGCAGCGCCTGGTGGAAAGAGCACACAGACTGCCTGCAAGCTCGGCGGTGAGGGACTCTTAGTTTCAAATGAGATACACCCTGCGCGTGCAAAAATACTCTCTCAAAACATAGAGAGAATGGGTATAAAAAACGCGGTGGTGACAAACGAAACGCCGCAGAAGCTCTCTGAAAGATTTATCGGATTTTTTGACGGCATAATTGTGGACGCGCCGTGCTCTGGCGAGGGCATGTTCAGAAAGGATATACAGTCGCGCGAGCAGTGTAGTGTTGACCATGTTATAATGTGCGCTCAAAGGCAGATTCAAATACTAGAATGTGCCGCCAAAATGTTAAAGTCTGGCGGCAGGATAGTTTATTCAACATGTACATTTTCACCTGAGGAAAATGAGGGTGTGATAGACGCTTTTTTAAAGGCGCACGACGACTTTACAGTGGAAAAATGCGATATTTCAAAACTTTTTTCAAGCGGAAAAACCTTTGGCAAATATTCCGACGAGGTGACAAAAACAGTAAGGCTTTGGCCTCACATCGTTGAGGGAGAGGGGCATTTTGCCGCTGTTTTGAGAAAAAACGGCGAGCATTATGACACAAACACAATAATATCAAAAAAGAAAAATGAAAAGCCGAAAAAACAGCCAAAGGAGCTTGACAGCTACTATGCGTTTGTAAAAGAAAATCTGTCTGATACATTTAATGTCAAAGGTCAGACTGTGCTTTTCGGCGATCAAGTATATATTATGCCTGAGGGTATAACAAACCTTGACGGCATTAAGGTTCTCAGAGCGGGACTGCACATGGGAACACTTAAGAAAAACAGATTTGAGCCGTCCCATGCACTGGCGCTTGCGCTGTGTGCCGATGACGTTAAGCTGAGTTTTGACTTTTCGTCAGATAAGGACGAGATATATTCCTATCTTAAGGGAAATACTTTAAATGCGCCGAGTTCCGAAAAAGGCTGGTGCCTTATAACCGTTGACGGATATTCAGTCGGCTGGGGAAAATCAGACGGCGAAACCATAAAAAATCACTACCCAAAGGGGCTCAGAATAGTTTAATTTAAAAATCTTCAAAACCTATTGAAAAAAGTGTAACTTTAATGTATATTAAAGTTACAAACTTTGATGTAAACGATTACATTATCTGATAAATGTAATCGGATTTATTAAATTTCAATGAGAAATTGAAAGGAATGACTGTGAAGATGAATATTACTGTTTGGAACGAGGGCATTCACGAAAAGAAAATAGCAAAACTCACCGAGATATATCCTGAGGGTCTGCACGGAACAATAGCTTCGTTTGTAAAAGATGTAAAAGGTGTAGAAAAAGTGAGAACAGCTACACTCGAAGAGCCCGAATGCGGACTGACACAGCAGGTGCTCGACGATACAGATGTACTTATTTGGTGGGGACATGCCGCACACGAAAAGGTGCCTGATGAGATTGTAGAGAGAGTTTACGAGAGAGTTATGAAAGGTATGGGACTTATTGTTCTCCATTCCGGACATATGTCAAAAATATTCCGCAAGCTTATGGGAACATCTTGCCGTCTGCGCTGGAGAGATAATACATACGAGCGCATGTTCTGCACAATGCCGTCACATCCTATCGCAAGGGGAATACCTGAAAACTTTGAAATAGGCACAGAGGAGA
>CALXEM010000141.1 GCA_944387335.1 uncultured Clostridia bacterium
ATATTCTACAATAACATCGTTTAAGTGTTTTTTCTTGACGGTTTTGGGATCTTCGTTTAACTCATTTATGGCATAGTCTTTTATAAGAAATTCCAAAGCTGAGCGATACCCGATGGCGGCAAGGTCAAACAATTCAGCGTCTTTTGCGGCAAGAGCTTGATTGTACATTGTCATAAAGCGCGGTGACAGTTGTTGTAACTGTTCGTGATAAAATTTTGTTACTTTTTGAGGATGCATCCCGAGAAAAGCAGATTGCTTGTTTTGGACTTTGTATACGGCGGCAATGTGTTTATGGCAAGCTGTGCATGCCATTAAAAGAAGGACATAAGCCGGAGAGTGTATATCGTTTTTTTTCTCTTGGCAATATGTTTTCGCTACGATTACAGGGTCGCAGTGAATAGAGCAATGCGGGCAGATTGCGGGTTTATTATATTCGCAATCCAAAGCGGCTTCCGAAAACAACTTGTAAAAGTGGTGTGTTATAAAATTCATACGTATCCGTCCTTTCGTTGATATTTTAATAATATTATATCAGAAAAAAGGCGGATTTGTCAATAAAAAGAAAGTGGAGTGAAGAGAGATGTTAAACAATCTTAAAGCTGAGTTTGTACGCAAGGGCATAGAACCGTATAAGGGCGTTATGAAAGCATTAGGGTGCGCTGAGAAAACAGCGCGAAACAGATTAAATGGTGTAACTCCATTTACGGTTCCGGAAGCGCATAAAATAATGGAATGTTATTTTAAAAATGATGGATTTAGTATTTGGTATCTTTTTGAGGATGATAAAATAGCATAAGGAGGTGAGAGAGATGAAAGAACGAATCAACAAGACCACACTTAAAATCAAAGGATTTGAAGGACTAGCAGAGATTGCAAAAAAACTGAGAAAAGCTGCCGACAATCTCGACGAGGTCAACTCTTTATTATCAGAATTGACCTCACGCGAGATAGAGATAAATTTAGAACTTGACATCTAAATTTACCGTTGCTCCACAATTCGGACAAATATTTTTTGCAACAGCAGCTTTGAACGATTTGTGGCAATCCGGGCATTCGATTTCATATGTAGAATTATTAATGCCATCTTTTATAGTGGAGTAAATGGCGTTTTCTAAATCTTTAGAAAATCGACTCATATCGGATTGTTTTAAAACGTTATACCTTTTGCTCATATAGTCGCCTCCTTTCAATTATAAATATACTGTATTTAGTATGATAGATATATTATACTACTATATACAAGAGTTGTCAATAGAGAGGGACATAAAAATTATCGAAAGGGACGATAAAAATGTTTAGAAATCTAAAATTTAAAAATTTAAGAACAGAGCAAGCTCGGGCAGGGCTTACAAACAAGCAGGTGGCGGAGTATCTCGGAATAGGAGTAAGCACGTATATGGCAAAGAATCAGACGGGAAAGTTTTTCCTTGAAGAGATACGTGCTCTTATGGAGCTATTCGGATGTTCGTTTGAATATCTGTTTAAAGAGGATATGGGAAAGTGAGGTGAAGAAGAGGGACATGGGTTCATGGGAAATACCGGAAAAGATAAAAGAGATTAATGCAATTAATGAGATACTTATTAAACACGCCAAGGGCATAGCCGAAAGCGGCACGGCAACGGCGGATGATTGGGTGTTTTTGAGAGATGTTTTGGGGCTGCTTATCCGGTTGGATGAAACGATTGGAATGAATAGGAAGTTTTAAGGAGATATGAGAAAATGCCAAAAGTAATAGATAAAAAATCATGTGTGCGGTATAGCAGAGGGATCTGTCATTGTTATTTACAGCCGAAGTATAAGGCGACAGAAGAGTATACCCCCTGCTTATGCAGGATAGGCAGGGAGTGCGAATGGTATGAATTTTCGATGTTGGCGTTTGTACATAATCATATGATAATGCTCCCAATTGTTGGCTCTGTTATGGGTTCACTGTTGGGATTTTGGTTGGCGACAACAGCAATCAGTATGTTTTTTATATAGGAAAACGAGGTGAAAAATAATGAACATAATAGAAGCGACACGAAAAGCGTCCGAAAAAAATAAGTACATAACAAGAAAAGTATTCAACGGCATAAAGATACAGCCGACGGATACGGTGGACGCCTGTATTGCCATAAAAAGTGGCACAGACAGCTGCCCCCGCTGGCAGCCGCATTTGGAAGATTTGATTGCCGAGGATTGGGAAGTTGTGGATTAAAGAAAGCGAGGTAAAAAATAATAAAAACAGAGATAGCAAGAATTGAGGCAAAAATCACAGGACTTGAGGAATTGAAAAAGACTGCGGAAGAGTTGAGAGAGGCAGCTGACAATCTTGACGCAACTATTAAGTCTATTGAAAATTCAACGACAAAGGGCATAGGGATTTATCTGGAGTTAGAAACTTGTAAAGCTAAAAAGGATGAGGCAGTTGGTAAAGGTTCAATAACAAAACCGGGCATAGGTGGTTTATTTTATCCTCCTACTAAGCCCATAAAGGTTGATTGTTGCTTTAAACAGACTACGGAAGGAGGGAATGAAAATGAGTACAAAACCATACAAAGATTTTGATACCGCGCTGCGTATATATTACGGGTATACGGAGCTGACGAACGCGCAAATATGCGAACTGTTCGAGGTGAGCCGTTCCACGGCAAAACGATACAAAAATGAAGCTCTTGCCATGCAATATGAGCGCGGGCACAAGACAATGCAGCCCAATGCCGTAAACACAAAAGATGCGTTTGACGCGTGGGGTATTGATGTTGCCGACATTGAAAAACGGCGCGAGAAGCTTAAGAAGCTGGGGATAGTCGTATAAGTGGAAGCTGCCGTTTTGACGGCGGATGATGAGGAAAGCGAGGTAAACAATGAACAACAATTACAAGGAACTATGCAAAGAACTTGCAAAGGCGATGAACCGCGAGGACGGAGAATATCTGGTGATGACAAAGGTCGGCGAAGATGAGCCGCTGCATTATGTGGCAGGAATTAAATTAAGTACACAGCTACTTGTATGTGAAACTCTGTTGAGCAATTTGGTCACGCATGAGGAGCTGTGCGATGAGGATTTTATTACCGTTTATGACAAGATTAGCTCCGTGTTGGAAAGTGAGTATGATAAGCGGTTTAGGAAGGAGAAAGAAGCATGAACAGGAGATGTTTTGATTGTGCGTTTTGTTCGCTGCATTATCCGAGCCTTACAGATATGTGCGAGCTTACCGAACGCGTTATTGAAGATGTTTATGGAGAAAGCTGTGATGCGTTTGCTGAGGTGGATGATGAGGAAGGAGAGTTGAGATGAGGAATATATTTTTCCGAGGAAAGAGGATTTTAGACGGCGAGTGGGTCTATGGTTATCTGGATTGGAGTTCTGAAAAGGGTTACGAAATTGACGGTTATCCCGTTGACGAAGAAACAGTTGGACAGGATACGGGCGCAAATGACATTAACGGTAGGGCTATATTTGAAGGCGATATTGTCAGACTTGGTACAAGAGCGGATTTTCGGGTCATACATGATGAGGACACGTGCAGTTTTAAGCTGGGATTTATCGGTGCGGACGGGTCTATGCCGCTTGTAAAGCCTCATATGGCGGTGCTTGCGGAGGTTATCGGGAATATGTGGGATAACCCGGAGTTATTGAAGGAGGCAGCAGAATGAAAATCATCGATAGATTTATATTATGGTACTTAGCACGGCACCATTTACACATTGAACACGATGATTTTGTGGTCAGGATGTTTACTAAAGAATACTACAGCAATATCATAAAGCCGGCGGAAGAGGCGGCTGCCAAAAAGTCTATAACAGACAGTTTAACGGAAATGATAGCAAAATTGGCGGATCAATTAAGGTTTGTAAATGATGTGGTTAAAGGAGGCAGCAATAAATGGTCAAGCTAATAAAGGATGACAAGCGCAGGTTTGCGCGGATAGCGGCGGTAATTTCCGACTGGCGGCATGAACAGGACGTAGCGGAAAAGCGGGCGCGGCA
>CALXEM010000142.1 GCA_944387335.1 uncultured Clostridia bacterium
TTTTGAAAAATAAGCAATGGATATGATGACAGCTCATTATAAAGAATTTCGGATATGAAATAACCACCAGTTAAAACAACTATAACTGGTGGTTTTAATATATTTATTTTAAGTACGGGAAAATCAATCCGCATTAAGATGGTGTGTATTGTTTTGGGCTGAATAACCGAGGTGCTGTTCATCTAATGTGATGTAGCTTCCATCATTTAGCTTTATAGTAATTTCAGTTTGTTCTATATTGTCCGATGCACTGACTGACTCAAAATGAGAGAATGGGTCCAGAATCGTTACTATACGTAGATTTTTACCTCGGCTCAGGCAGCGTACAGCCTGAATAGGGCGATAATCACCCTGGCGGAATGATGTTGCAATCCATCCTTGCCATTCCGGTTCAGTTTGTCCGTATGCGGCGTCTGCTTTTTCAATCGCTTGAGAATACAAAAGCTCAAGTCCCGGAACAGCCACTTTTCCCGCAGAGAAGTTTATTTGCTCACTGTCCAAATGCCAAAGGCTTTCATAACTGTGGACCTGACTACTATACATGCGGTCAACAACTATAAAGAAAGGCTTCATGTTTTGGAACATAGGCTCTTTGATAAAATAAACGCTGCGCTTGTGGACAACATCATCAGTGCCCGGTGCGGCATATCCCTCTGAATAACAGCCTTGTGCAAACTCAAATTTGTCTTTGATTTGCCAAGTAAAGTCAGCGGGACGGTTAATATCCTGTTCGGACCAGTGATAATTTTTTTGACGGTTTTGGTCGCTTGAGTCAACACGAATAGTATTGTGAGAGCGGGTAGAAAGCACATATTTTCTCATTTCGGATTCATCATAGGCGTAATTGCCGCCCTCTGTCAACAGCAGTTTTCCATGTGCAAACAGCAGCAGGGAGAGCTTATCTTCATGCTGATGTCCGTGTCCGAAGGGAGCGGCGTCAAGCAATGCCCAAACATCATCAAGCTGCCAGCCGCTACGCATTACCATAATACCGGAGTAAGGCATAGCGACAGAATTGTAAACGGGCGGGTGGCCGGATTTGCCATGAGAAACAACCCAACGAAAATCCTCACGCTTAGGAAACAGCACAAGCTTACCCTCAAGGAAATCAGCAGCCGGACTATTGCAGCCGTCGTTCAGGTCTGGAAGTCGTCCATTTGGCATCATAAGCTTAGGGTAAACTTCTGCGGCCAGTTCCAATGTAGAGAAGAAAGTGTCAGGCACAGGGATTTGATATGCCATAGCAACCCTAACAAGCTGGACGTAATTTGCCAATACAACCTCGTGATAGTTTGTAGACAGTTCATATTGAAAGCCGTCGGGATATATTTGGCGTTTGAGCTCCTCTTCAAGCAGCTTAAAAGCGAAATCCAGCCATTCAGGCGATTTTGATAATTCAGGGAAGAAGATAGAGAGCTGAGCCACCCCGTTCATCTCCATAATCAGCCAGTTGCCCTCTTTGTGTTGTTGCTGGAGCAAATATCCGTGCTCGCACACGGATTTGGCCCAATCTACCAGAATATCATCGGTAAATGCAGGGCTCTTAAAAAAGGCATGCAGCGCATATGGCCAGTTACATCCCATACGTATGCCACATTCAATAGTGCGCCAGCAGAGCGACCAGCCTTTTGGCATAGGTCCGGGATAACGTGCTTGTTTTACCCAGCTTGCAAAAAAGTCGGCACATTTTTTTGCATATCTCTCGTCTCCAGTGCGCTGATAGGCGTGTGCCAGCAGCTTCCATTCGTTATGACGGCTCAGCTGCCAAGTCCACTCAGGATATCCGTCTGGTGTGGCGTTCCAGTACCAGTCAACTTTATCACCAAAGGAATATGGTGTTCCGCAGGAAACTAAACGGTTAGTGCAAATTCTGTCAGCAGCTTCAATTTCTGTTTCGCTATCTAATACGATACAGTTTCCCGGACCGTCATATGGAATGGTAAAGTATTGCTCCGGCTTAAGATGTGTCCGAATGTATTTGGCATATTCTTTGCGCGCCGTCAGATAATCTTTTTTTCGGATAGCCTGCGCTGTGTTTTCCATTCCCGGATAGTCTAGGTTTAGTTGATTTTGGAAAAATTCTTCGTCAGAAAAAAGCGGTCCGTTTTCCATTTTGTAATCACTCCTTAAATTACACCCTTAAAGCATTATAAAGTTATAGATATGCTTTCAAAATACTAAAAGAGCTTATTTTGTTTTTTACAATATAGCAAAAACTCTCACAAATTACAAATAAAAATTGCTTTTTATAAAAAATTTTTTACATTTAGAATACGTGCATTAAAAATATAAAACATTTCGTTGTTATAACCACATACTTTAATATACTGTTGTACTATACTTAAAACAGAAATTAAAGCAAATGGTATTAAAGCCGATAAAGAAAGGGAGATTTTTATGGAAACAAATAAAATAGACCAGATTACACAAAAAATGATGGAGCATGATGCAGGCAGTGCAAAGCGTATACAGCATTTTTTGAAAGTACATCGTTTTGCTCAGATAATCGGCAGAGCAGAGAATTTAGATGAACACACACAATTTGTTTTGGAGTGTGCTGCGCTTGTTCACGATATAGGAATAAGGCCATGTCAGGAAAAATATGGTCACTGTACCGGCGAATTGCAGGAAAAAGAAGGCCCTGCATTTGCGCACAGCTTGCTTAGAGAATTTGATATACCGGCCGAGGACATTGAACGTGTGTGCTATTTGGTGGCACATCACCACACATATGACAATATTGACGGAATGGATTATCAAATCTTAGTAGAGGCGGATTTCTTAGTAAATCTTTATGAAGAACAATCGTCAAAAAGTGCAATAGAGCATACCGTTGAGCGCATTTTTAAAACTCAAAAAGGCAAAAACATTTGTGAAATTATGTTTGGACTGAATAAGCAGTAAGAAAGAGTATGATAATAAAATTGTGACAATTCAGGAGGTATATTATGGGTGTTAAAATAAAAAATATAAGTCACTCGGAGGTTTTGACCTTAAAGGAACAGATTTCTTATCAGGAGGGACAGGTAGTCAGCAAAACTTTAGCACAGAACAGCGCATTGAGCGTCACATTGTTTTCTTTTGCAAAGGGTGAGGAGATAAGCACACACGAGTCAGGCGGCGACGCTTTTGTCACATGCCTTGACGGTGTAGGTAAAATCACTATCGACGGCGTTGACTACTTTTTACATGAGGGCGAGTCCATTGTAATGCCTGCGGGACATCCGCACGCTGTATATGGAGAAGAGGCATTTAAAATGCTGCTCGTCGTTGTATTTTAGAAAAAAGGAGTGTTTAAAATGAAAGCATTTGTAAATCAGGATACATGTATCGGCTGCGGTCTTTGCTGTGGTATGTGCGAGGAAGTATTCCGCATGAACGATGATGATAAAGCGGAGGCTTACGGCCAAGTTGATGACGGAAATAAGGCGGATGTACAGGCGGCAATAGACGGCTGTCCGGTATCTGCAATCAGTTGGGATGACTGATAATATCTTTATTCCGAAAATATACAAATAAAAAGGAGCTTTTTAATGGATAAAAAAATGTTTTGTTATCAGTGTCAGGAAACAGCCGGCTGTAAAGGCTGTACAATGGTAGGTGTGTGCGGAAAAGAGCCGGATGTAGCCGCAATGCAGGATTTGCTTGTATATGTTACAAGGGGAATTTCTGCTGTAACAAGCGCTTTGCGTAAAGAGGGAAAGAGTGTTGCACCTGAGATAAATCATCTGATTACATTTAATCTCTTTACTACAATTACAAACGCAAACTTTGATAAAGAGAGCATTAAAGCTCGTGTCCGTGTAACTTTGGACGCTAAAGAGAAGCTTTTAAGCCAGCTTAACAGCACAAAAGACCTGCCGGAAGCTGCCCTGTGGGACGGCTCAGGCGACTGGGAGGCAAAGGCAAAGACAGTAGGCGTACTTTCAACAGAAAATGAAGATGTACGTTCCCTGCGTGAACTGATTACCTATGGTGTGAAAGGTCTTTCAGCTTATTCAAAGCATGCAAACGCCTTATTGCATGACGATGAGGACGTCGATATATTTATTCAGCGAGCTTTGGCGGCCACTTTGGACGACAGCCTCAGCATAGATGAGCTTGTAGCACTTACTCTTGAAACAGGTAAATACGGCGTGTCAGGTATGGCACTGTTGGACAAAGCTAATACAGACGCATACGGCAATCCTGAAATCACTAAAGTAAATATAGGCGTCGGTAAAAATCCGGGTATTTTGGTCTCCGGACACGATCTGCGCGATTTGGAAATGCTCTTAGAGCAAACTCAGGGTACAGGTGTGGATGTGTATACTCATTCTGAAATGCTTCCGGCGCATTATTATCCTGCTTTCAAAAAATATCCTAACTTTATAGGCAACTACGGCAATGCATGGTGGAAACAGAAAGAGGAATTTGAAGCGTTTAACGGACCTATTTTGATGACGACGAACTGTATTGTACCGCCAAAGGACAGCTATAAAGACCGTCTTTATACTACCGGTGCAACAGGTTATCCGGGATGTAAATATATTCCGGGTGAAATCGGCGAAAAGAAAGATTTTTCAGCTATTATTGAGCATGCCAAAAAATGTGCACCGCCTACTGAAATAGAAAAAGGCGAAATCATTGGTGGATTTGCGCACGCACAGGTGTTTGCTCTGGCGGATAAAGTTGTTGACGCGGTAAAGAGCGGCGCTATAAAGAAATTTGTAGTAATGGGCGGCTGTGACGGACGTATGAAAAGCCGTGACTACTACACTGAGTTTGCCAAGGCTCTGCCTAAAGATACAGTTATTCTTACTGCCGGCTGTGCAAAATACAGATACAACAAACTGAATTTAGGCGATATAGGAGGTATTCCGCGCGTGCTTGACGCAGGTCAGTGCAACGATTCTTACTCATTGGCTGTAATTGCGCTTAAGCTCAAAGAAATTTTCGGACTTGATGATATAAACGATTTGCCTATCGTTTACAATATAGCTTGGTATGAGCAAAAGGCTGTTATAGTATTGCTTGCACTTTTGTATCTTGGTGTTAAAAATATACACCTCGGACCAACTCTGCCTGCCTTCCTCAACCCTACTGTGACAAATGTTCTGGTGGAAAAGTTCGGCATTTCAGGTGTGGGAACTGTTGAAGATGATATAAAGCTTTTCTTCGGTGAAAGCAAATAAATATTTTATCGATAACAAGCAAAAAAGCTGCAAAACAATTTTGTTTTGCAGCTTTTTTAGACATCAATTTATTCCCGACCAAACAGGTAATCAAGAGTTACATTTAAAATTTTGGATATAGCGTCAATTTCTATATCTGTAATAGCTCGTTGACCATTTTCAATTCGGGAAATTGAACCTCGGCAAGTATAAACAGCAAGTAATTCTAATTTTTCTGATAATTGTTTTTGACTTAACCCTGCTTTTATCCTTGCTTGCCGAACACGTGAACCGACAATATTTGATTTTTCAGAATCAACAATTCTTTTCATATCAATACCTTTTGCTTTTTATATTAGGCAAAGTGTCTTTTTAAATATGGTATATTTAATATATACTATTTCTTTTTTATTGGGATTTCTCCATGTTTTTCTTCGTATTTTTCAATCGCGTCTCTAATTAGAATAAGGATTTCACTATTAGCACTGCGACCTTCATAATCTGCAACAACGTGTAATTTATCAAGCATTTTATCGTCAATACGGATAGATAAACTCTTAATTGCCATAATAAAACTCCTAAATATATTTAATATGTGTTTATTTTATATTTATAATGTGCTACAATTTACAAAATAGACATAAAACATATCTAAAATATATCTAAAGGAGAATTGATATGAAAATAGCAGTAATAGGTTCAAGGGATTTGTTAATCGTAAAATTGCAGAGATATCTTCCTGAGAATGTAACCGAAATTGTATCAGGCGGCGCAAAGGGAGTTGACACCTGCGCCAAGGAATATGCGCTGGAAAACGGTATAAAATATACTGAATTTCTGCCTGAGTACAAAAAGTACGGGTGGTTTGCTCCGCTCAAACGCAATCTACAAATTATCGACTATGCCGACGAGGTTATAGCTTTTTGGGACGGAAAGTCAAGGGGAACGAAATTTGTGATTGATAGATGTAAAAAGAAAAATAAAAAAATAACTGTGCACCAATTCCGTGTATATATGTAGCTTTATTTAACAAAATGCAGTTTGTAAAAGCCTGAAAGTTAAATAAACAAAAGAAAAAGCCTCGGGCACATTTTATGTACCGAGGCTTTTTAATGTGTAAATATTCTTAGTTTATAAATTTGAACTGTTTTCCGAAGTGTTTACAATTCGCTCAATCAATGCGTTCATCGTGGCCTTTTCAGCGGTGATGGTGTGCAGGTTATATTTGCGCGCCTCAGTCTCTGTCTGCTGACCGATACAAGCGGCTGTAATTGCTGAAAAGTCAGTATCTTTTCCCAAAGCTGAGACAAAGCCTGTGACAGTTGAAGCACTGGTAAAGGTTACAATAGTTCCCGGGACTAACAGCCTACGTACATTTTCTGTGTTTGGTGCAGTGTAGCGTGTTTCATAGCATCTTATGTCGTCGTAGGAAATATTCCCGCTGTCAAGTGCGTCCGTTAAGGCTTTAGTACCCCACTGAGCGCGGAGAATAAGCACTTTTCCCTCAGGCTTCACATTACACAATGCTTGTCCTAAATGAGCGCCGTCATAAATTTCTGGGATTAAATCAGCGCGTAAACCGTGCTTTCTGAGTTCACGGTCAGTGCCGGGGCCGATAGCCGCCAGCTTGATACTTCCCAGTGCACGTACATCACGTCCGCTGCGCTCTAAAAATTCCATTAGGGCAGATACACCTGCGGGACTTGTAAATGTCAGCCACTCGTAGTGCGCGATGTTCTCAACCGCCTTTTCCATTTCAGGGCAGGGGATAAACGGGTGAGTTTCTATACATGGGAATTCAACCACGTTTGCACCTAGGGAGCGCAGTTTGCTAGATAATGTTCCGGCTCTCTCTTTCGGACGGGTTACGACAACGGTTTTGCCCTTTAACGGCAAGTTGTCAAACCAGTCAAATTGCTCGGAGTAAGCGCAAACCTTTCCCACAATGATAATAGCGGGGCTTTTTACGTTTTTCTCTTTGGCAGTTTGAGGCAGGGTAGAGAGAGTTGCCAAAACAGGCCGCTGGGACGGCGTGGTGCCTTTTTCGATAACAGCGGCGGGCATATCCGACTCCATACCGGCGTTCAGAAGTCCCCGGCAGATTTCCTCAAGCGCGCTGACACCCATAAGAAATACCAGTGAGCCTTTTGTCTGTACGAGTGCGTCAAAATTTATACTAAGAGTTTTTCCAGCACGTTGATGCCCTGTAATTATATGCAAAGAGGAGCAGCAGTCGCGGTGAGTTACAGGGATACCTGCATAGGCAGGCACTGCAATAGCAGAGGTAATGCCCGGAATTTCCTGAAACGGTACGCCGTGCTCGCTGAGAAGCTCAAGCTCTTCGCCGCCGCGTCCAAACAGGAAAGGGTCGCCACCTTTTAAACGGACAACTCGCTTGCCCTCCAACGCCTTTTTAAGCAAAATCTGATTTATCTCTTCCTGTGGTACGGTGTGGTTTGAGGATTCCTTACCCACATTGATAAGCTCAGCGTTTTCAGGAATAAGGTTAAAAATTTCCTGTCCTACCAGTCGGTCATATACTACCACTTCCGCGGATTCAATGGCCTTACGTCCCTTTATAGTGAGCAATTCCGGGTCGCCTGGGCCTGCGCCTACAAGAATGACCTGTCCCTTTTTCATTGGTATTTCCTCCT
>CALXEM010000143.1 GCA_944387335.1 uncultured Clostridia bacterium
TATGCAGTGAATGTATGCTGAATGGGTCTATGGATATTATAGAATCAATAGAGAGTTTAAGTAAGCTGAAATCACAGTTGAAGCTCAATTCCCAGATAAAT
The DNA here is from genome assembly GCA_944387335.1 of uncultured Clostridia bacterium. Taxonomy (GTDB): domain Bacteria; phylum Bacillota; class Clostridia; order Oscillospirales; family Ruminococcaceae; genus CALXEM01. Next base: position 102 of record CALXEM010000143.1, read on the forward strand.
GTGGAGACGTCAAAATGTATAGGTGAGGCAAAACACGGGGAAAAATCTCCTGTTGTCTCAATAAACGGCAAAATCTTCGAGCATGCTACAAGTGAAAACATAATGTCATACATTATTTCATTAAGCTCTAAGGATGTGAAATACTAATGCGTGGAATATACACCAATGTAACAAAAATCCGCAGACGTGTATTTGCAGAGATTGCAAAGCTTGCCTATGAGGGCGGAGACTATACTCGAATAGAGGAGATACCTTATAAAATAGTAACAGGTGAAATACCTCAATATCGTGACAGCGTTTTCCGTGAGCGTGCAATAGCAGGAGAGAGACTGCGCCTTGCAGTAGGTCTTCCGCTTCGTCCGCTCGACCAGCCGGCTCCTGTTGCCGACGGCGTAGTTGAAAGTGCTATAGCTAAAAAAGTATATGACCCACCGCTTGTAAACGTTATAAAGTTTGCATGTAATGCCTGCCAGGAAACACAGTATTATGTAACTGACAACTGTCGCGGATGTCTTGCACACCCATGTACAGTAGTATGTCCTGTTAAGGCTATTTCCATAGTAAACGGCAAATCATTTATAGATAAATCAAAGTGCATAAAGTGCGGAAGATGTGCCGAGGCATGTCCTTATAACGCAATAGTTAAATTTGAGCGCCCATGTGCCGCAGCTTGCGGAGTTGACGCAATCGAAAGCGATGAGCTTGGACGTGCAAGTATAAACTATGACAAATGCGTTTCCTGCGGTATGTGCATTGTTAACTGCCCGTTTGGAGCTATTGCAGATAAATCTCAGATATTCCAGCTTATACATGCTATAAAATCAGGCGATAAGGTTATAGCAGAGGTTGCTCCTGCTTTCACAGGACAATTCGGACCGCTTGCAACTCCGGGCAAGATGAAAGAGGCTTTAAAACAGCTCGGCTTCAGTGATATGGTTGAGGTTGCAATAGGTGCTGATATAGGCGCTGTTGCAGAAGCTCACCACTATGCACACAAGGTTGCAACAGGCGAAGAGCCGTTCTTGGCTACATCCTGCTGCCCGTCTTGGTCTGTTATGGCAAAGACAACTTTCCCGGAAATTGCTCAGTATGTATCCAATGCGCTCACTCCTATGGTGGCAACTGCAAGACTCATAAAGAAAAAAGAGCCTAATGCAAGAGTAGTATTTATAGGACCTTGTGCTTCCAAAAAGCTTGAGGCTTCAAGAAGAACTGTACGCAGTGACGTTGACTTTGTAATAACATTTGAGGAGTTAATGGGAATGTTTGTTGCAAAGGGCATTGAGTTCGGTGATATAGAGGTTGACGAGAAGATTGACGACGCAACTGCTGATGGACGCGGATATGCTGTTTCCGGCGGTGTTGCCGAGGCTATCAAAAAACAGGTCAACAAGCTTTATCCTGATGTTGAGGTTAAAGTTGACCGTGCAGAGGGACTTAAAAACTGTAAGAAGATGCTTATGATTGCCAAAGCCGGTAAACGTCAGGGTTACTTGCTTGAGGGTATGGCATGTCCGGGCGGATGTGTTGCCGGAGCGGGTACAATAGTTCAGCCTGTCAAAGCTGCTGCTGCGGTTAAGTCCTTCCAAAAAGAGGCTGATATGCAAAACGCATATGAAAGCGAATATGTTGAGAAGTACATGGACGTACTCGACTGACAGATAAATAAATCAGTATAATTTAAGGAGAGCGGATTTTAACCGCTCTCCGTTTATTTATCCTGAAAATAAATAATAAAAGAGTAAAAAAGTATGTATTAACTTGATTTATATGTCGAGAGATAATATAATTTACTATGCAGTTTTATTTTTTGAAAGGATTTAAAATGACAAAAACTCAGATTATAGATTCAAATACGCCGCAAATGCTCGGCGTTATAGGAAAAATAAGCGCGATAAACTATCTTAAAGAGAAAAAGCCGCTTTCATTTGTCAGAACATACGGCTGTCAGCAGAATGTGTCCGACGGCGAGAAAATAAAGGGCTTGCTCGAACAGATGGGTTACGGATTTGCAAAAAGCACAGAGGAAGCAGACTTTATAATCTTCAACACCTGTGCTATCCGTGAAAACGCAGAGCTCAAGGTTTTCGGCAATGTAGGCGAGCTCAAAAAACTCAAAAAGAAAAATCCAGAGCTTGTAATTGCGCTTTGCGGCTGTATGATGCAGCAAGAGCACATAGTTGAGAAGATTAAAAAGAGCTATCCTTATGTTGACATAGTTTTTGGCACACAGGCTATACAGACGCTGCCTAAAATGCTTTTAACAGTGCTCGAAAAGCACTCCAAGGTGTTTGACACACAGCTGCACAGCGGAGTTATAGTTGAAAATCTGCCTATTCACCGTGACGGCGATATAAAGGCGTGGGTGCCTATAATGTACGGGTGCGACAACTTCTGCACATACTGCATTGTACCGTATGTGCGCGGCAGAGAGGTTAGCCGTGAGCCGCAGGCGGTGCTCGATGAGGTAAAGGCGCTTGTGGACGCCGGATATAAGGATATAACCCTTTTGGGACAAAACGTAAATTCCTACGGCAAAACGCTTGAGCCTGTCGTGTCTGAAAACGGTGAGAAAATTCAGGTGAGATTTCCGCAGCTTTTGAAGATGATAGACGAGATAGACGGAGACTTCGTTGTCAGATTTATGACATCTCATCCTAAGGACTGTACAAGAGATCTCATCGACGTTATAGCCGACAGCAAACATATATCACATCATATTCATCTGCCTGTACAGAGCGGAAACAACCGTGTGCTCGATATGATGAACAGAAGATACACCGTCGAGAAGTATTTGGAGCTTGTGGAATACGCAAAAAGCCGAATAGATGATGTTGCGTTTACAAGCGATATAATAGTAGGCTTCCCGGGTGAGACATATGAGGAGTTTCTCGATACACTAAAGCTTATAAAAAAGGTGGGTTATGACAGCCTTTACACCTTTATATATTCACGCAGAAGGGGCACAAAGGCAGCCGAAATGCCGGACTGCGCTACTGACGAGGAAAAGTCCAAGTGGTTCAGAGAGCTTTTAAAAGTTCAGGACGAGGTAGGATATGAGCGTTATCTTTCATATGTGGGCAAAACTCAGAGAGTTTTACTTGACGGTGAATCTACTTCAAAAGAGGGCTACCTCACAGGCAGAAACAGTCAGAATATACTGATTGAAGTACCTGCCGATAAGTCAATGATAGGTAAGTTTGTCAATGTTAAATTCACTAAAGCCGTAAAATGGGCTTTAGTGGGTGAAATAATAAAATAAAAAAGAAAAGCAAAGGAGAAAAAGAAAATGGATATTTTAGGACTTGCAAGAGCAATGGGAAAGGCAATTCAGTCTGACGAGAGATATAAAACACTCTCAGAGGCAAGCGCAAACTGCGACAACGACAAAGAGCTTCAGGACGAGATTGGCAAATTCAATCTTAAAAGAGTTGAGATAAACCAGCTTGCAGCTGATGCTGAGAAAAACAAGGAAAAACTTGTTGCACTCGACGAAGAGCTCAGAACAATCTATGAGGACATTATGGCTAATCCTAACATGACAGCGTTCAACAACGCTAAAAACGAGATGGATACTCTCATGAATCAGGTTAACCAGATTCTTGTAGCAAGTGTAAACGGCGAGGACCCGGACACATATGAGCCTCAGACAGGCTGCTCCGGTAGCTGCTCAAGCTGCTCCGGCTGCCACTAATAAATAATCTTTAAATTTATGTGTGATTTTCTAATTACTAATGCGTTTTGAAAGGAATGAGTCATATCCATGGCAAATACTGCTCTGTCGCCGATGATGCGTCAATATTTTGATATTAAAGAAAAACATCCCGACCATATTCTGTTTTTTAGACTTGGTGACTTTTACGAGATGTTTTTCGATGATGCCAAAATAGCGTCAAAAGAATTGGAAATCACGCTGACAGGTCGCGACTGCGGACAGGAGGAGCGCGCGCCGATGTGCGGCGTTCCTCACCACAGCTGCGAATCATATATTGCGCGCCTTATAAAAAAGGGCTACAAAGTTGCTGTCTGCGAGCAGCTGGAGGACCCTAAAACAGCAAAGGGTGTTGTAAAGCGCGATGTTATACGCGTTATAACTCCGGGTACGATAGTTGAGAACAGCATGCTTGACGAGGGCTCAAACAACTATATTGCAAGCGTTGTGTTAAACGGAAAATCCGCAGGTATATGCTTTTGCGATGTTTCCACAGGTGATCTTAACGCAACGGAGCTTTTGTGTGACAATGAATATCAAAACCTTATAAACGAAATAGGCAGATTTGCACCGAGTGAAATAATAGTAAATCAGTCACTCACAGAAGCTGAAAATGTATTCGATTTTATAAAATCAAAGCTCAACAGCTCTGTAAATATTGCAGAGGACAGTCTGTACATGGATACAGACAAGCAGAATGTCATATCAAAACAGTTTTCGGGTATGTCTATGGAAGCGCTCGGAATTGAAAATATGTCATGCGTACAGAATGCGCTTTTTGCGCTTTTAAAATATCTTTATGAAACACAGAAATCGGGCGTTGATAGAATAACACAGATAACGCTCTACTCCAACGAGCAGTACATGCACCTTGACATGTATGCAAAGAGAAATTTGGAGCTGTGCGAAACACTGCGCTCAAAGGAGAAAAAAGGCTCTCTTTTATGGGTGCTTGACAAGACAAAAACCGCTATGGGCAAACGCCTTATGCGTACATATATAGAAAACCCGCTGACCAATCCAACCGTTATAAATAAACGCCTTAACGCTGTGCAGGAGTTGTATGACAGCTTTATAATGCGCACGGAATTAAGGGAGCTTTTAGACGGCTTTTTTGACGTTGAGCGAATTATGACAAGGATAGTTTTCGGTAACGCAAACCCGAGAGAACTGCGTTCAATGGGTTCTGCTCTGGATAAACTGCCCGAAATAAAGAAAAACCTTGAGAATGTAAAGAGCAGGTATCTGCGCGATGTATATGACGAGACGGATACACTCGAGGACGTGGCGTCCATGATAGACAGGGCGATAGTCGACAATCCTCCGGTCAATTTAAAGGACGGCGGATTTATAAAGGACGGCTATGACGCTCAGTTGGACGAGCTGCGTGACATTGTAAAGAACACAAAAAAATATATATCTGACATTGAATTTGCCGAAAAAGAAAAAACAGGTATAAAAACACTTAAAATAGGCTATAACCGAGTTTTCGGATACTATATAGAGATAAGCAAGGCAGCGGCAGAAAACGCCCCTGACACATACATCAGAAAACAGACTCTCTCAAACTGCGAGAGATTTATAACAGAGGAACTGAAAATTTTAGAGGAAAAACTGCTCGGAGCAAGCGGAAAGATACTCGATATAGAGCAGGCACTGTATTCAAAAATACGTAAATACATATCTGAACAGCTTATCAGAATACAGTCAACCTCGCACGCTGTTGCAAAGCTTGACGTATATCTGTCATTTGCGCACGTGGCAGTTGAGAACAGATATGTATGCCCGAGCGTTATCTATTCGGACAATATAGTAATAAAGGGCGGCAGACACCCGGTTGTAGAACAGCTTTTGACCAATGGACAGTTTGTTGCAAACGACACTGTGCTTGACTGTAATGAAAATCAGATAGCCGTTATAACAGGACCGAATATGGCGGGTAAATCCACATATATGCGTCAGACAGCGCTTATTGTTTTAATGGCTCAGATGGGAAGCTTTGTCCCGGCGGACAGCGTTGAAATGGGCGTTGTAGACGGAATATTCACGCGTGTGGGAGCGTCGGACGATTTGGCGTCGGGAGAATCCACCTTTATGGTGGAGATGAATGAGGTGGCTTCAATCCTCAAAAACGCCACATCAAGAAGTCTGCTGATACTCGACGAGATAGGCCGCGGAACCTCCACCTTTGACGGAATGAGCATAGCTCAGGCTGTCATAGAGCACATAGCAAACAAAAAGAAGCTTGGCGCAAAAACATTGTTTGCAACGCATTACCATGAGCTCACAGCACTTGAAAACTCATTTTCAAACATAAAGAACTTCAATATCGCGGTTAAAAAACGCGGTAACGATATAACTTTCTTAAGAAAAATCATACCCGGCGGTACCGACGACAGCTACGGAATAGAGGTTTCAAAGCTGGCGGGAATACCGGATTCGATAATAAAGCGCGCTTTTGAGATACTGCATACATTAGAGTGCGTAAAGCACGAAAAGCCGTCTGACAGGGAAGATACAAGAGATGACGTTTACAGCGAGGGTTTTGAGCAGGTATCGTTTGGTGACACTGCTCAAAATGCTGTATTAAACGATATAAAGGCACTGGATTTGAATACACTGACGCCGATAGAGGCGCTCAATATTCTAAGTGAACTGAAAAAGGCAATGGAAAGCTAGTAGGTTCAGAGTAAGAAAAAATCAGTAAAAGGCAGGTGAAAACGATATGGGAAAGATAATGCTTATGGATAAAGCTCTGTCCGAGCTCATTGCGGCAGGAGAGGTAGTCGAGAGACCGGCATCTATTGTAAAGGAACTTATAGAGAACTCGATAGACGCGGGTGCAAAGCGCATAACCGTTGAGATAAAGGACGGCGGAACAACTTTTATAAGGATAACCGATGACGGCTCGGGAATTGAGCCGCAGGACGTTCCGACGGCTTTTTTAAGACACGCCACAAGCAAGATAAAGACAAAAGCAGACCTTGACAATATCTCCACAATGGGATTTAGAGGAGAGGCGCTTGCCGCTGTGTGCGCAGTTTCAAAGGTTGAGGTTATGACGTGCACTGATGACGCTCAATACGGCGTGCACTATGTAATACACGCTTCCAAAGAGATTGAAAACACGCAGACAGGCTGTCCTAAGGGAACGACTGTAATTGTAAGGGATTTATTTTATAATACGCCTGCACGACTTAAATTTTTAAAGAAAAATGTTACAGAGGGCAACGCAGTAGAGCAAATAGTCGAAAAAAACGCACTCATGCACCCGGAAATATCGTTTCGCTTTATCCGTGACGGCGAGACAAAGATAATGACGCCGGGAGATTTTAACCCCATATCGGCGATTTACTCTGTTTACGGAAAGCCTTTTGCAAACTCGCTTATACCTGTTGACTACACGTACAATTCAATGAGAGTGAGCGGCTATGTGGGAAAGCCCGAAGCCTCAAAGCAAAACAGAACATATCAGAATTTTTATGTGAATTCAAGATATATACGCTCAACTCTGTGCTCGGCGGCCTTGGAAGAGGGCTGTAAGGGCAAGACTATGGTGGGCAAATTTCCTGTATGTATACTGAATATAGAAATGCCATTTGAGGCAGTGGATGTAAATGTTCACCCTGCTAAAACAGAGGTGCGTTTTCACAACGAGCGGGATATATTCCATCTCATATACTACGCGGTAAAATCGGCTTTGGACGACACCTCGGACAGTGTATTCTCGTCTGATACAAATACACATAACGTCTTGCAGAAAACCTATACATCGCAAAAACCGATTTATTTTGCAGAGAAGCCTACACAGGGCAGTCAGCTTAAATTTAAAGAAAATGTAATGGCTGAATATGTACAGCCAAAACCGCAAAGCCCTAAGATAATAACAAGAGAGCAGGAAAAACCTGTTGTACTTAAAAACGAAACAAATCAAAATTCATATATGACAGCTTTTTCGGCTAAAAATCAAAAAGCCGAAAATACTCACACAGATCAAAAGCCGAACAGTCTTTTTAAAAACATAGCCGATAACAGACAGAGCTTTGCTCAAACAGTGTCAGAGCCAAAGGTGTTAAAAGAGCAGAACGACATACCGCCTGTTAAAAAAGAGTCTGTCTATATCGCTGAGGAAAATAAAGAAACAGATGTGGCTTTAAAATACATAGGCGAAGCTTTCGGAACATATATACTTTTTCAGTCCGACGATACCTTATTCTTTGCGGACAAGCACGCCGCGCACGAGAGAATTTTATATGAAAAGATAAA
>CALXEM010000144.1 GCA_944387335.1 uncultured Clostridia bacterium
GCGCTGGCTTTTGTCACGGCCTTATAGGCCGCTCGTCATGCCACCTCTCTTAGGGGTGGTCATGACTATGCCTTTACTGCGGTTTTAATTCAGATGGTGTAAGTCCTGTTTCACGCTTCATTGTGTGAGAAAGCGAAGCGGAGTCTGAAAAACCGGAGGATATAGCCGTTTCGCAAACCGATTTTCCGTCCATCAACATATTTGCCGCCACATTTAATCTATATCTCAGCAGATATTTATACGGTGTAATCCCCATGCTTTTATTGAAAATTCTTATAAAGTGGTTTTCGTCTAAATGTACAAGTTCAGCCATCTGCGCATTTGTAATCGGAGTTTGATATTTGTTGTGGATAAACATCAGCACACTCTGAATACGTTTATCTGTAATATTCTCTAAATTGAGTATTTTACAGAATCTGTGCAGTAAAACAGCAAAAACATTTTTAATGGTATAGTCATCGCGGGGATTTTCTTTAAATAACATAATCAGCGTGTCAGAAAGCTGTTTGCAGATACAGTCGTCGTTTAAATGAAGTTTGCTGACGCAGGTTGTCTTTAACGGGGGAACAATGGAAAAATCAAAAAACATGTGATTTATAGGATTGTTTTCGTTTTGCTGAGCTTTGAACGGTATATTTTGCGGGAAGAGATAAAAGCAGTTTTTCTCAAATTCATGCTTTCCGTCACTGTCAGTGTATTGACCTTCTCCGCCTAAAATTAAATAAAATCTATGTATTCCCGGAGGATTTTTTTGATACCAGCCATGCGGGGCAACTCTGTTGCCGTATGTAAAAAAATGAATTTGCTCACTCATATAATTAAACCTCCAAACACGATTTTGAACAAATAAATGCATGTATCAATCATTGATTTTACACGTTATTTTTAATAGAATGATGATATTATAATAGAAATGAACAAATTTAACAAGGAGGTTTACACATGAATCAAAAAGAATGGTTTAAAGAGGCCGGTTTCGGATTGATGGTTCATTGGGGGCTTTATTCTGTAATAGGCGGAGAATGGAAAAGTAAGCGTACTCCGTACATAGGCGAATGGGCGCAGTCCTATTTTAGAATTCCGAACGAGGAGTATCATAAATTAGCTTCGGTTTTTAATCCTATTTTCTATAATCCTGAAGAATGGGTACTCATGGCAAAAAATGCAGGTATGAAATATGTTGTGTTTACGGCAAAGCACCACGAGGGCTTCTCCATGTATCGCTCCAAAGTCGACAAATTCAATATTGTAGACGCTACACCATTTAAACGTGATGTTGTGGAGGAGCTTGCCAATGCGTGCAGTAAACACAATATGAAATTGGGGCTTTACTACTCGCAGGACCTTGACTGGGCACACCCTGACGGAGGCGGTTATCTGCTAGGCAGAACAAACGGCGGTGAAATGAGCTGGACCAATGACTGGGACTACTGTGATACTTCAAAAAAAGATTATTCACGCTGTTTTGAAAATAAAATTTTGCCGCAGGTTGAGGAACTCATGACAAGTTACGGTGATTTACTTTTAGTTTGGTTTGATACGCCAAAGACTATCAGTGAAAGTCAAAGCAAACAGCTTTTTGATTTAGTAAAGCACTATCAGCCGAACTGTCTTGTCAATTCCAGAATAGGCAATGGAGTAGGGGATTATTCTTCTCTTGGAGATAACGAAATCCCGGAGGAATATACCGAAACGGGCCTTGTTGAGACTCCGACAACGCTCAACGACACATGGGGATATAAGTCGTTTGATAACAACTGGAAGTCGGCCGATAAAGTGCTGGAGATAAAAAATCATCTCGGAAAGTGCGGTATAAACTATCTTCTGAATATCGGTCCTGACGCGCTGGGAAGATTTCCTGCTCCTGCATGCGATATTTTAAAAGAGTTGAGTAAATGCAATAAATAATGCCGCTATAAAAAAACACCTTATGCAGATTATCTGCATAAGGTGTTTTTTCGTTATATGGATTTATACAAGTCTTGCTGTGTTGAACTGAGCCTGATAAAGTGTTGAATAAAGTCCGTTGTTTTGTAAGAGCTGTTCGTGTGTTCCGCGCTCCTCGATACCGTCCGGAGTGAGCACGATAATCTCATCAGCTTTTTTAATAGTTGAAAGCCTGTGAGCTACAATCAGAGTTGTTCTGCCCTTGCACAGCTCCTCCAATGCCTGCTGAATGAGAAGCTCAGTTGTGTTATCAAGAGCACTTGTAGCCTCATCGAGAATGAGTATAGGCGGATTTTTGAGGAATACTCTTGCGATTGAAAGACGCTGTTTCTGACCTCCGGAGAGTTTCACGCCGCGTTCGCCGATATATGTGTCGTATCCGTCAGGCAGCGACATGATGTAGTCGTGAATGTTTGCGCGTTTTGCGGCTTCCTCTATCTGTTGTTGTGTAGCGTCCAGATTTCCGTAAGCTATATTTTCGAGAATTGTACCTGTAAACAGGAATGTATCCTGCTGAACAAGTCCGATATTTTTTCTCAGAGATTCATATTTGATGTTTTGAATATCTGTACCGTCAAGAGTTATTTTACCCTCATACGGTTCATAGAAGCGGGGGATAAGGTGGCAGAGAGTTGTTTTTCCTCCGCCTGACGGTCCTACCAAAGCTATTGTTTTGCCCGCAGGAATGTCTATTGAAATATGACTCAAAACCTCAGTCGAGTCGTTATACATAAAGCTTATATTGTCAAATTTAATTTCGCCTTTTACGTTTTCAAGGTCTACTGAACCCGGTTTTTCAGCTTCAGGCTCAACTGCCATAACTTCCTTAAAGCGTTTAAAGCCTGTCATACCGTTCTGATATTGCTCAACAAATGCAATGAGCTTTTTGACAGGGTTTACAAACATATTTACAAACAATAGATATGCTACAAAATCACCGAAATTGATAATTTTATAGTATGTGAATATTCCGCCGAATACTAAAACTACAAGATTCAATATATCGACTATCAAATTCATGCCGGAAAAGAAGTCTGCCATCGTTTTGTAGGCGTATTCACGTGCTACTTTAAATTTATTGTTGTTTTCCTGGAATTTTTTAAGCTCATGCGAAGCGTTTGTATATGACTTTGAAACCCTAACTCCTGCTATGCTGTTTTCGATATTTGCGTTTACCTCGGCAATTTCAACTCTTGTCTTAGTAAAAGCCTCTGACATCTTTATGCGCTTTCTTGCCGCAAAGATTATCAAAAACGGTATGAATGCGAATATCATCAATGTCAGCGGAATATTTATTGAACACATAATTATAAAAGAACCTACAAGCATAACCAGTGATACAAACAGGTCCTCAGGTCCGTGATGCACAAGCTCCGTGATGTCCATAAG
>CALXEM010000145.1 GCA_944387335.1 uncultured Clostridia bacterium
TCTGCTTACAGCGGTGTTCCTTACAGAGGTTGCTCCGAAAAAACTTGCAAATATAGTTAATCCGGCGGTTGAGCTGCTTGCCGGTATCCCATCGGTTGTATATGGTCTTTTAGGTATATTGATAGTAAAACCGGTTATGTACAAGCTTGAGGTATTGATTTTTGCAAACGACCCTTCGCATCAAATGACGGGCGGTGCAAATCTTATCAGTGCGGTGCTTGTTTTGGCGGTTATGATACTGCCTACCGTTATAAGCGTGAGTCAGACGTCTATAAAAGCTGTTCCCGCTCATTTAAGAAGCAGCTCATATGCTCTCGGAGCGACTAAGATCACAACAGTGTTTAAGGTCACTATCCCGGCGGCAAAATCCGGTATAATCACAGCTATCGTGCTGGGCGTGGGACGTGCTATCGGAGAGGCAATGGCTATAACGCTTGTTGCCGGAAATGCAGTAAATCTGCCCGCTCCGTTTAATTCAGTGCGATTCCTGACCACAGGTATAGTTGCGGAAATGTCTTATTCACAGGGTCTGCACAGAGAGGCGCTGTTTACTATAGGACTTGTATTGTTCATATTCATCATGATAATCAATATCATACTTTCCACAACACTGAAGAAAGCGGGTGAAACAAAGTGACGCTTTATAAAAAGAAAAGCCATCCCATAGAAAATGTAATTTATGGACTGATATATTTATCGGGAGCGATCACCGCGCTTTTGCTGGTGGGAATTATAGGATATGTTGCCGTAAAGGGTGTCCAGGTAATAGACTGGTCTTTCCTGACGACGATCAAAAGTGTCGCAAAGGGAACTTACGGTATTTTGGGATATATAATCAATACGTTATATATAATAATATTGACCCTGCTTATCGCAACTCCTATAGGTATAGGAGCGGCAGTATATCTTACAGAATATGCGAAAGGTGGAAAAATAGTAAAGGCTATTGAGTTTGCAACGGAAACGCTTTCCGGTATTCCGTCTATTATATTCGGTCTGTTCGGTATGGTATTTTTTGGTCAGACATGTCATCTGGGATTTTCAATACTTTGCGGATCTCTTACGCTTACGCTTATGATACTTCCGATCATAGTAAGAAACACTCAGGAGGCTTTAAAAACAGTACCTGAAAGCTACCGTCACGGAGCTTTGGCAATGGGCGCTGAAAAATGGTACAGCATAAGGACAATAATACTTCCGTCGGCTTTGCCGGGTATTGTTACTGCGGTAATACTTGCTATGGGACGTATTGTCGGAGAATCGGCGGCGCTTTTATTTACTGCAGGAAGCGCATATCTGCTTCCGAAGACGATTTTCGGACATATTTTACAGTCCGGAGGCTCGCTTACCATAGGTCTTTATCTTGAGATGGCTCAGGGAAGCCTTGATAATGCTTTTGGTATAGCATTGGTGCTTATAGTTTTGGTTCTTATTATTAATTTTGCGATAAAAATAATCACACAGCGTATTGAACGAAAGAGAGGGGCATAAGTATGGCGGCAGAAACTGCGCTTAAGGTAAAAATGAGTGCCGATAAGCTGAATCTTCATTACGGCGACCATCACGCACTGAAAGATATAAGTATGAACATATATGAAAATAAGGTCACGGCGATGATAGGTCCTTCAGGATGCGGAAAATCAACGTTCCTGAAAACCCTTAACAGAATGAACGACCTTATAGACAGCGTTCGTATAGACGGTAAGATAATACTGGACAATGAGGATATATACGATAAGCGGGTAGACGTAACGGTCTTGAGAAAACGTGTCGGCATGGTGTTCCAGCAGCCGAATCCTTTCCCGATGAGCGTTTACGACAACATAGCATACGGTCCGAGAATCCATGGAATAAAAAACAGAAAAAAACTGGATGAGATAGTGGAAACGTCGCTAAGACAGGCAGCAATATGGGATGAATTAAAGGACAGACTGAAGAAAAGCGCTCTCGGTCTTTCGGGCGGACAGCAGCAGAGACTTTGTATCGCGCGCGCTCTGGCGGTAGAGCCGGAAGTGCTTCTTATGGACGAACCTACGTCGGCTCTTGACCCTATTTCAACATTGAAAATAGAGGAGCTTATAGAGGACTTAAAGCAGAAATACACCGTTGCCATAGTTACGCATAACATGCAGCAGGCGGCAAGAATTGCCGATTATACGGCATTTTTCCTGGTGGGAGAAATGGTGGAATTCGGAGAAACACAGGATATTTTTGTAAAGCCGAACGACAAGAGAACCGAGGACTATATTACAGGACGATTCGGTTAATAATTATTTATTCTTAAAAAATAAAATAATTTTTCATGGAAAGGAAACGGAGGTTAATATGCCTAGAAAGAATTTTCAGTCTGAACTTGAGGAATTGCATGATGAGTTTATAAAAATGGGAGAATGTATTGAGCGTTCCATTGAAATGTGTATCGAATCTTTCAGAACAGGCAACGCCGAGATGGCGCAGCAGGTGTGCGATAACGATCATCAGATAAATTCTTTGGAAAAGTCTGTTCAGTCAAAAGCTTTGATATTGCTTTTGAGACAGCAGCCGGTGGCAAGCGACTTGAGAAGAGTGACGTCGTCTTTGAAGATAGCGACCGATATGGAAAGAATAGGCGACCAGTGCGCGGATATTGCGGAAATGGTGCTTAGAATAGTAAATCAGGGCAAGCAGGTAAACAGCTCCAGATTTGAGGAAATTTCCAAGCTGTCAGCGTATATGGTAAAAGCATGTGTAAGAGCTTTTGCCTGTGAGGATACGGAGCTTGCAGAGGTTGTTATTGAAACTGACAACAAGGTGGACGAATTGTTCAACTCAATTAAAAAGGATCTTGTAACAACGATCAAAAATGTGGATGACAGTCACGAGGATGTTGATACATGTATCGACCTGCTTATGATAGCAAAACACTTTGAGAAAATAGGCGATTATGCTGTTAATATAGCTGAGTGGACAGGATTCTGCGAAACAGGAGTTCTGGACCATGTCAGAATACTGTAAGCATAATTCCAACATTTAAAAATATATCAAAATGCCGTCTTGTATATCAAGGCGGCATTTTGCCGTTCTTTTCTTGACAAATCCCCAAAACAGTATATAATATAGTATGGGTATAAATACATATAAACGGAGGATTAATTGTGAAGCAGGGAATAAAATACAAGGGAATAGTATATATAATAATGGCGGCGCTGTTTTTTTCGCTGATGAATATGTTTGTCAGCCTGTCGGGAGAGCTGCCGTCAGTGCAGAAAAGCTTTTTCAGAAATTTGATAGCCCTTTTTGCGGCGGCGGGGATGATAATAGTTAAAAGGGAGACGGTGGACGTAAACAGGGGAAATATAAAATACCTTCTGCTCAGGTCATTTTTCGGCACAATAGGGATATTGTGTAATTTTTATGCTGTCGACCATCTTGTATTGTCGGATGCGTCTATGCTTAATAAAATGTCACCGTTTTTTGCGGTGTTTTTCAGTTATTTTATTTTAAAGGAAAAGATAACGCTGTTTCAGGCGTCGGCTGTAACAGGCGCATTTTTGGGAAGTTTGTTTGTTATAAAGCCATCGTTTGCCAATGCTGACTTTATACCTGCATTGATAGGACTGTGCGGCGGGATAGGTGCGGGTATTGCATACACCTATGTAAGAAAGCTCGGAAATATTGGAACAAAAGGTTCATCAATTGTGGCATTTTTCTCGCTGTTTTCATGCGTTGTAACATTGCCGTATCTGATTCTTGATTTTCATCCCA
>CALXEM010000146.1 GCA_944387335.1 uncultured Clostridia bacterium
AATATATTCTTTAATTTGATTTAACGGAGTACCGACCTCTTTTAACGCCTCAATAATGTCAAAAGAATACAGCTGATGCACCGAGTAGTAACGATAGCCGTTTTCATCCTTTAACGCAGGCTTTAAAAGAGAAATTTTATCATAATAAATAAGTGTATCCTTTGAGGTATTGCATAATTTTGCAAATTCGCCTGTTTTAAACATCATTTCTGCCATTGAAAAATCCCCCTTGACTCTGGAGTAACACCATACTTTATAATAATTCTCAAGCCGCGGAAAATCAAGGAGGATTATTAAATTATGGATATTTCAAAAAGATTTTCTCTTGGGGGACTTTTGCGATATACGTTTCCTACTGTTATAATGCTTTTATTTTCATCCATATACGCTATGGTAGACGGAATATTCGTCTCAAAATATGTCGGTTCTGATGCGCTTTCATCAATAAATATTGTCTATCCGCTCATGTCCGTTTCGGTGGGAATAGGTGTAATGTTCGGCACAGGAGGAAGCGCGATAGTTGCAAAAACCTTAGGAGAAGGTGACAGTCACAGAGCAAAAGCTTATTTTACAACCATAACGATTGCTACAACAGTGACAGGTGCTTTGTTCGTCGGACTATGTCTTTTATTTATCGAGCCTTTATCGAGATTTTTAGGAGCAAGCGACAGATTACTGCCGTACTGCGTTGACTACGGCACAATAATTTTGCTCTCATCGGTATTTTCTGTACTTCAGTTATTGTTTCAGATGTTCTTTGTAACAGCAGGAAAGCCGCATATCGGTTTAGGCCTTACAATAGCTTCAGGAGTAGCGAATATGGTGCTCGACTATGTGTTTATAGTTCCGTTTAATATGGGGGTTAAGGGAGCGGCACTGGCCACATCAATAAGCTATTTAGTCGGTTCTGTTATACCTGTATTTTACTTTATAAAAAACAAATCATCTCTTAGCTTTGTAAAACCTGAGTGGAATGTATCAATTTTAATTGAGAGTATTTTTAACGGCTCTTCAGAAATGGTATCCAATTTAGCGGCGAGTATCACCACATTTCTGTTTAACATCTCAATAATGCGTCTTGCAGGCGAGGACGGCGTTGCCTCTATAACAATACTCTTGTACAGTCAATTTCTTTTTACGTCCATGTTTATAGGCTTTTCAAACGGAGTAGCCCCGATAATAAGCTACAATTACGGCAGTTCAAATAAAAAAGAGCTTAAACGATTATTCAAAATGAGTACGGCAATAGTTTTGGTCGGCTCCGTTGTAATATCTCTGCTTTCACAGCTTATTGCTCCTGTGGCAATATCAGTATTTGCACAGAAAGGCTCGTCTGTTTACAACATGGCTATAAGCGGATACAGACTTTTTGCGTTAAACTTTTTAATTGCAGGAACCAATATATTTATTTCATCATTTTTTACGGCATTGTCAAACGGAAAAGCCTCTGCCGCAGTATCTTTTGCAAGAACATTTCTTTTTCAAGCAGGAGGAATACTGCTATTGCCGCTGTTTTTGGACATTACGGGAATATGGCTTGCCGTACCGATAGCTGAAATGTGTACTATTGTATTTGCTGTTTGGCTTTTAAACAGGTTTAAATATGTTTACGGATATATTTAAAAGAAGCTGATGCCTTTATAAGAAAAAGGCAATAATATATTAAACAATAAAGACTGACCGGATATTCCGGCCAGTCTTTATTTTCATAATCATTCGGATGGGTTGATGTGTTTTTATTATTGACGTGTATAGTCGTGGCAAGCTTCGATATAAGCTTTAATGTTCTCCCACGGCACCTCAGGCTCGAGCAGGTGAGTAGGAGCTACAAGCAGACCGCCCTTTTTGCCTGCAATGTCGAGGTTTTTGAATACCTCTGCGCGTACTTCCTCAGGTGTGCCGAAAGGCATTGTTGTCTGAGTACCAATTGTTCCATGGAATGAGATTCTGTCGCCGTATTTGTCGTGGATTTCTTTAAAGTCCATGCACTCAGGCTGAACAGGGTTGAGTACATCGATACCTACATCGATGAGGTGGTTTATAAACGGCTCGATGAATCCGCAGGAGTGATAGAAGATTATAACATCGGGATTGATAGCGCGTGCTGCATCGACAACTTTTTTAAGACGAGGTTTGAGCCATGTGCAGTAGAGCTCCTCACTCATCATTATTGTACGCTGCATTCCGATATCGTCTCCGAAGTAGAGCACGTCTGCACCTGTCTTTACAAAATATACAGCCTGGTCAATTGCAAGCTGAGTAACTTTATCGAGAACAAACTCAGCCATCTCATCGTCGGACATCATGTCCATCATAAGAACTTCCATTCCACGCATATACCAGGAAGTTTCCCAGATTGTACACTGCATGTTTCCGCAGACTACTTTGTCCTGTGCTTTAAGTTTATTGTTAGCTTCGAGCTGTTTTGCCATTTCCTCTTCGTCAAATACAAACTCAGGGAATGGATAAGCCTGAAGCTCCTCGAGAGTTTCCATATTCTCAAGCGGGTGACGCATGTGAGTCATGTGCATTGCAGCGGCGCTTCCCGGCTCGTTTGCTACACCATAGATGTCGATTGTAGCGCCCTCTTTGAGAGTGTCATAGTATTTGCGGAATTTTTCAGTGTCGCTGTCCTTAACAGGAGCTCCCTTAGTTCTTATCATTGGGGAAGGTGTGAATCCTATTTCCTCATAGAGTTTTTCGACTTTGTCGTCACAAGTTTCTTTAAGGTATGGGCAGAAATCGTACATTACAGGCATGCGCTCATAACCTGTACGCTTAATGATTGAAAAGAAATTTTCGCGCTCTGTCATGGTCTTTGACCTCCGTTTGTCTGTTTTGGAAATTTTCTTAACCGAAAACAAAATCAGCAAAAAGGTGTTTTGCATTTTGAATGGCACAAAACACGATATTTTTGGCCTGCTTTCAGTAAAATAATACATTGTTTCTTAAGATATTTTTATGATACACTTGAGTTAATAGAAATAGTATAGCTGTTTTGGTAATAAGGACATGTCAATTTTGGTAAAGTGGTGATAACTGTGGTTGAATATAAGACAAATGTAATATACAGGACAGTCGGGACAAACAGAACTGCGGGAAATCTATCGTGCGGATTTATACATAAACCAAATGAAAAGGGAAGCAACAGAGATATAATTTTTGAACATTACGGCGGCCTGCTTTTGTTGGACGGCGAGGGAGAATATACCGACAGATTTTCAAGAAATATAAAACTCTCAAAAGGTGCATTTGTTCAGCGTCTCCCGGGACTAAAACATTCAACAATAGTAAAGCCTGACGGCAGGTGGCTTGAGTTCTTTATATGTATAAGCGCTGAAAGCTATCACAATCTTTTAACAATGGGACTTATGACAGACGAACCTGTAGTATTTTGCAGCGAAGAAACTGTAAATGAGCTTTTACCGTTTTTGTCTGAGCTTTTGGCAAAGATGAAAAAAGCCGGTGAACAGGAGTTGCCTGAGTTATATTTTAAAGCACAACAGCTTTTATGTCTCATAACTTCAAAATGTACAAGAAATAAAGGCGATGAGGATATGATAAGAACCGCTTGCAAATTGATAGAACGATACAGCGGAAGAATATCAGGTGAAGAAGTGGCACTGCAGATGCATATAGGCTATGAAACTTTACGCAAACGCTTTAAAGATGCCGTCGGTATACCGATAGGTCAGTATGCAATAAGAGTTAGGATAAACACAGCAAAATCTCTGATAATGCGTTCAGGATTGCCTCTTGATAAGCTTGCTGTACAGCTCGGGTATCCCGATTACTTTACATTTTGCAAGCAGTTTAAACAGCACACAGGAATAACTCCTGCACAGTTTAAGCAGATGAATTAAGCTGTGCGGAATATAACAGACGTGAGATGACAATACTTCTTTTAAATTTTACTTTTAACTTTAAAAGAGGTATTTTTATGAGATACAATACATTTAAAAAAATATCTGTATTTTGTATGTTTATTACACTGCTGAGCGGGTGCAGATGGTTTGACGGTGCGCTTGTATCGGAGGCTGACAACAGTGTTTTAAATATTCCGATAAACAGCGAAAAGATTACTGTAACGGTGTTTGCGGACGGAACTGTTTTTAAAAAAGACATGCTTTCGGATATGGCAAATGCTTTTTGTGAAGAAAATACTGATATTGAAATAGATATAATCTATTCTGACAACAGCGACGATATTTCCTACGACAATGAATTGACAGAGATGTTTGCCAACAACAATGCTCCCGACATGTTTTTGATGTACGGCAAAACAGGTGTGTATGACTGGACATATGCACTTGCACCTATAAAGTCGGACTGGACGAAAAAAATTTCTCCCGATTTGCCAACAGCTAAGTCAGACGACAATGTAATGGCTGTTCCGGCAAGAGTAAATTGGGCGGGTATAGCTATATCGACAGACGTTGTTAAATATTTTGATGTAGATATAGAAAAGGTAAATGATTTTTCATCGTTTGAAAAAATGATGTCGCAATTAAATGAAAAACACGAAAAGGCTAAATCTGATAACGAAAATAAAAATGAATATAAATTTAGTGATTTGCGTGCGATAAGCGAGTTCCCTGCGGGTACAGACAGCTATCTGTCTGAGTTTATAATCCGTCCAATATCGTCAGGGATAGGCAAAGACGATGTTAAGGCTCTGTGTGACTTGATGATGAATTACACTTATTGGTCAGATAATAAAGAAAATCTGAATGTAATAAAGCTCTCAGAGCTTACCCAAAACGGTCTTGAAGATAATTCTGTTGCAGTAGGACTTATTGACAGCGATATGTACAGTGAGTTAAGTAAAAGCTCAGACAATAAATACAGAATTTTGCCCTACTTTTTAAAAAGCACGGATGAAAGCGGCATATTGCTGTGGAGCGATGTGTTTTGGGGAATAAACAGATATTCAGACAGTGATAAAATAGAAGCCGCAAACAGATTTTTAGAATGGATAAATACATCTCAAAGGGCATTTGAAATATCCTGCAAATATGGAGTATCAATGATTACAAAAGATATTTTTACCGAAAGGGGAATTACCATAACCCATATTATCGGAGATTATATAAATACAAACAGAGTTATCGCAGTAAATGAAGATGGAAAAACGTCGGAGGAACAGACAACGCTTTATAATATCCGACAATATATATCGGGAAACAAAGAATGGAATGAGATATTCGAAAATACAGACAGCACTGAAGAATAAAACAATATAAAAAAATATATGATATATCTTTATTAAAATATATATTTATTGGATAAATCGGAGAATAGCCTCCTCCCGGATAGAAAAAAGTTTAAAAATCTGATAAACTGTTAAAAGTATATAATTTTAGATTTGTTGGAGGTAGGTCTGTTTGAAGCAGCACAGAATGCTGGAGGATAAAGTTTCAAAGGTATATTTCAGTTTTCTGATACCGACTGTTTTGGGTATGGTGTCACAGTCACTTTACGTTTTAGTGGATGTAATGGTCGTAGGAATAGGTGTCGGAAGTGACGGTCTTGCCGCACTTAATATTGTTATGCCGATGTTTACAATGTATACTGCTATCGGACTTTTAGTAGGCGTCGGAGGAGCCACCACAATGTCAGTGCTTATCGGGCAGGGAAAATATGATGATGTTCCATCTGTATTTACACTCTGCTTTGTATTAAATCTGACAGAGGGATTATTGCTCAGTGCTTTGAGTGTAATATTTATAAAACCGCTTGCTCTGTTATTGGGCTCCAATATAGAAATGCTCGATATGGTAACGGCTTATCTTTTGCCGATAGCCGCCGGAGGATGGGGATTTGTGCTCTCCTCCATGCTTCAGGTGTTTGTCAGAAATGACGGAAACCCGCGCCTTGTAATGACAGCTATTTTAACTGCAAATATTACAAATGTTGTATTGGACTGTGTATTTGTCTTTGTATGCAAAATGGGTATTTTCGGAGCAGCCTTCGCAACCGGACTGTCGCCGATAATATGTTGCAGTATAATGATGATTCACTTTACACGTCAGGAAAGACAGCTTAGATTTACAAAGCATTTTTGGAAGTCAGAGCTTTTTGTAAGAATACACAAAAACGGATTCGGCACATGTCTTTTGGAATTTACATCAGGACTTGTAATTTATCTTTTCAATATAGTGCTTATGAGAATAAGCGGTGAGCTCTCGATAGCTGTATATGCTATAATTTCAAATATTGCATATGTCGCAAAAGGTATATTTAACGGTATAGCACAGGCAATGCAGCCTGTTGTAAGCGTAAATTACGGAGCGGGCAAGTATGCAAGAATGAACCGAGCACATCATTTAGCTCAGATAGTAGCCGTAATCTTTTCCGCATTGTCGTTTTCAGCATGTATGCTGTTTCCACAGCAGATTATTATGTTCTTTACAGGCGATGACGCTCAGATGATACAGGCGAGCGTTCCTGCATTAAAGCTCTATTTTACCTCAATTGTTTTCACAGGAATAAACACCATGCTGATGTATTATTTCCAGTCAATAGAAAAAGCCGTTATATCCACACTTATCTCTGCATTAAAGGGTATAGTTTTCCTTGTGTTGGGACTCATAATACTGACACCTGTTTTAGGTGTAAACGGAGTATGGCTCACTATGACCTTTGCAGAAAGTATTACAATGATTTTTGCGCTGGTAATAAAATTTATCAGCGATAAAAAATTTAAGCTTTCAAAGGCTAGTTTATAAATTCAAAAAGGAGTAAATGCAGATGTATTATCTTATCTTCTATCTTGTAAGCTTCGGCGCATGTATAGTCGGCGCTATATGCGGCATAGGCGGAGGCGTTATAATAAAGCCTGTTCTGGACGCATTCGGAGTAGTAAGCGTATCGGCTATAAATTTCCTTTCAGGCTGTACTGTTCTCGCAATGTCATGCTATTCTGTCGGTAAAGGTCTTGTAAAGCACGACTCTAAAATTGATATGCGTCTGGGGACACCTCTTGCAATAGGTGCGGCAATAGGCGGACTTGTAGGAAAAGATACATATGCATTTGTAGCATCCCTTTTTTCAGATGCCAATAAAGCAGGAGCTGTTCAGGCTGCATTGCTAGGAGTTATAACACTAGGAACACTTATATATACAATTAAAAAAGACAGTGTAAAAACAAAAACTACTACAAATATAATTGCCTGTGTACTGATTGGCGGAGTTTTAGGCTTTTTCTCATCTTTTTTGGGAATAGGTGGAGGACCTATCAACCTCGTGGTTTTGTATTACTTCTTCTCCATGAGCACAAAAACTGCGGCACAGAACTCCCTTTATATCATACTTTTTTCTCAGGCGGCAAGCTTTTTAAGAACTGTTATCAGTGGCAATGTGCCTCAAACTGAGATAGCTCTTTTAGTCGGTATGGTTATATGCGGAATTTTAGGCGGCATGGCAGGAAGATACATAAACAAAAAACTCGATGAACACGCTGTTGATAAGCTCTTCATCGCGTTAATGGCAGTTATAATACTTATAAATATATATAACGTAGTTAAATATACTTTGGTATGATTAAAATATACTGTAGTGAATTTAATTCAACAAAAGCAGTTGTCAAAATGACAGCTGCTTTTTTATATAATCAGACAAAAAATTCTGTTTTATTTATAAAAACACAGTATGTACATACTGCATATAATGTTATTACCATACCGACTATTCGGTATGTACACAATAAAACAGGAGGAGTATATGTGGAATATTTTAATGTTCCGACAAATGATATAAAGCTTTCAGAGCTTCCTATCGGAATGGCATATGTTCCAATGCAGGTTTGGGAAAAGCTTTACGAAGCTGATTTAGGCATGCACAGAGGAACTATCTTCCGTGAACTTGATAAGCCGTTTATAGGCGAGGAGGCTGTCAGTGATGAACGATAGAAAGACGCTTCTTCACCGCATACAAGTATGCGACTTTGCACTAAACGAGGCAGGCCTTTTTTTGGACACACATCCAAATGACAAAGCCGCTTTGGAATATTATTCACGCTATCTGCAAATGAGTAAAGATGCAAGAGATGAATATGTAAAAAAATTCGGACCGATCACTACAAGAGATTACAACGGTGAGGTTTCTTGGAAATGGGTAGACGATCCATGGCCGTGGGAAAGGGAGGATAATTAGTATGTGGACATATGAAAAAAAACTGCAATATCCGATAAATATAAAAAATCAAAGCCCCGCATTGGCAAGAGTTATCATAAGCCAGCTGGGCGGGCCTAACGGCGAAATGGGAGCCGCCGCCAGATATTTGAATCAGAGATATGCAGCGCCTTATTCTCAGGTAAAGGCCATACTGACCGATATAGGTACAGAAGAATTAGCACCATTATGTTATATGTAACAAACACAAAACTAAAAATCTTTTAATTGCAACTTTAATTCTGGCTTGCTGGTGTCATATTTACTATGATTATCAGTATTACGGTAGTAATCAATGCGACTTATCACGCTTTTCAGCATTAGGTTTTTATATTTGATAGAAACGTTGTCATTTTTCAGAGCAGCAATAACGTCTTTAAATTCCAGCATTTTTTTCTTATAATCAATAGGTACTATTTTGTTTGCTTTCAAGGAATCAAGCTGTTTTTTAAGACCTTCGCGTTTTTCATTGAGCTTTTGGTTTCTCAAAAGAAATACTTCCTTTGTATAAATTCCGTCTTCCAAAAAGTCATACAGTTCATTCTGCTTTATATCAAGCCTGTTAAGTTCGTTTTGCATATTTTCTATAAGCTGATTTTGAATTTCGTAATTCTTGTTATCTTCATTTTTTATTTTAATTGAAAAATCATTTACTATATCCTCTAAAATAGCAATAATCATTTGATATATAGATTCAAATGTAGCCGACTTCGTGTGGCAGTGGACCTGATTGTTACACAGTAATCTCGGAGCGTTTCGTTCAGAACCGTCATTGTTTTTATAAGTTCTGTATCCCATAGCACGGCCGCAAGTTCCGCAGAAGAGCAGTCCGGCAAAAGGATTGATAAGCTGCGTTTCAGATTTTTCTCTGGTCAGATAGCCAACTTTATTGATGAGCTCTTTATACATTGCTAACTCAATGATGGGCTCATGTTTGCCGTCAACATATATAGGCTTTTTATTTCGCGGGCGCTTTCTTACTACTTTTCCGTCTTCGACAGATTTAATAGTTTGACGGCTGTTCCACTTGACCTTGCCTATATTCACAGGATTAAGGCAAATATCTTTAAGGGTAAAAGGATTCCAGTATCCTCCGCTGCGCGGTTTACACCCCATAGCGTCGAGCTCATGGGCTATATAACTCCAGCCTTTACCGTCCTTTAAAACTCGTGAGACAGCAAAATTTATTACTTTAGCCTCGTCTTCGACTATCTCAAGGGTAGGGGACTTATCAATCATAACTTTTTTGTAGCCGTACGGAGCTACGCTGCCTATATAGTTTCCCTCATTGATAGATGCAACTCGGCCTCTCATAAGAATCTCTTTTGTGTATTCAAGATATTCGTTGCCCTGGCTTAACTCCATTTTAAAGAACTTATAATCAAACTTATTATTTAAATCATAAGTTTTTGTCGGGGTTATTATAACAGTATTGCTATACTTAAAAGTTGATAGAATTTTACCGCCGTCCTCCCAGTCACCGCGGCTGAGTCGCTGCGGCTCAACTACCAACACACCGTTTATATCCGATGATTCTATTAAAGATAAGACCTCTTTAATTTTAGGGCGATCCTCAATAGTTTCTCCCGATACCACTTCTCTGAATATGTTTTCCTCAGAAATAAGATGCCCGAACTGTCTGACTGCAAAGTCCTGCAGGATACGTTCATGTTTAGCCAGGACTTCCTCAACGGTTTCATTTGCATTATCAGAGCGCGACTTTCTCAAATACATTAAATAAGTATCCATACATACCTCCATACCATAACAGCCGCCTTTATATGGCGGCTGTTATGGTTTATACTTCAATAGCTTCAGGGGATTCTAACATCTTCATAAATTGTTCGTCAGTAATAATCTTTATATTATGACCCTGTTCTTGAAGTTCTAATGCTTTTTTTAATTTAGATGTCATTTTTGTATCAGCATTTACAAGAACATCAGTATTTTTATTTACGGAATTTTGTATTTTTCCACCACCGGATATTACTTTTGTGTATGCCTGTTCACGAGTCATTTTTTTAAGTTCCCCAGTAAATACAAAAGACTTTCCGACAAAATCATCATCATGCTTTATAGAATCATCCATTAAATTATCAGTGATTTTTTTTACACTAATCTTTTCAAATTTACCACCAATATGCGAGTGTTGCTTTAATTTAACATCACAAAAACTTTTTATTCTTGTACGTAAAGGCATATAAGTAGCTATACTGCTATATCTACTGTTATTAACAGCACAAATAATTAGTTCGGCGCAGGCACGAGCCTCACACAATGCAGTATAATGCTCGCTTAATGGGATATTAAAATAT
>CALXEM010000147.1 GCA_944387335.1 uncultured Clostridia bacterium
CTGAAAAGGGTTATCCTGCAAATGTAGATGGTCAGGCAGTTGTTAAGAATCCTGATGAATCACAGGGTGGATATTTCGTCATAGATGAAGAAACCGGAGAATATGCTACAACTATTGACGGAAACCATATCTGGACAGACAAGGGACCTGCTGTAACTACCACAACAAAGGATTACTACGGAAACTCCGGTTACTACATCTTCTCAAACCTTGCTCCTGGAAATTATAAACTGAGATTTACAATGCCTAGTGATTACAATAACTTCGCATTGACAACAACCGAAATGTATGAAAAGGCAATCAGTATATATAATCCTGGAGATACACTTCCAAAACTTAATACAAATCTTGACGTATCAGGTAATGGAACAAAGGTTACAGATCTTACCTTTGTAAGTAATGTTATTGAAGTTGATGCAGTTGATTTGAGCAGTGATGACGCATTTATAGAATATGATAAAAATGCTGTTAAAGCCGATATAGGTGTAGGAAGACCTGTAAGATACGGCGGAACCGTATGGAATGACGCTGATGAAAATGTATCTGCAGATTTCCACTATAACGGACTGCTTGATAACGAAGAGGCTCAATCAGGTATAAGCGATGTTGAAGTTTATGCATATGAAAAAGGAAGCGATACGGTTGCTATAGGAATGGATAACAGACCATTGAAGACAGTAACCGATGCTAACGGAAATTATGAATTTACTTCGCTTTGGCCGAACCGTGAGTATGAGTTTAAGATTCTCAATACAACAGTAAACGGTATACCGTATAAGTCTACTCCTGTATATATTGCAAATGATCCGTTAGAGCACGACAATGACAACGACGGAGTAAGCGAACAGATAGATGATACAATTATGGTTAAAGTTGCATCATTTAAAGCTGAATACATGAGAAATCAGAGTGGACAGCTTATACTTGATCCGTCTGATAACAGTAAGGTTATGCTCAATTCGTCGATAGATATAGGTTTGGTAGAACCGGGAAGCGGAACTATTGGAGACTATATCTGGATAGACGAAAATGAAAACGGAATACAGGATGAAAATGAGCTTTCATACAGTGAAGAACTGACGTTGACACTTGAGCCGTGGTATTATGATGCAGATAATAAGGGATGGAATAAGCTTCCTGACGGAATTATCGATGAATCACTGCTTACCACGAAATCACAGTCAAGCGGACACTATTCATTTGTTAAGCTTCCGGGTGTATTCAGATACTATTATGATGCAGACGGCAATGAGGTTGATGAAAATTCACCTAATGTTGCCGGAAGTAAGAGTTATATTATCGGTTACAGATTAAAGCTCGAGGCTCTGCCTAATGATTATAACTATACACAGGTTAAACAGGGCAATGACTCCGCTTTGGACAGTGACCTCTATGATGACGCATATTTAACTCTCCCGGGTGAATATATTGTTGTCGCAACAGAAAGCTCTTCTTCAAAACCGAGCACTAACACTGAAAAAGTTGTAATGAATATTAACGGTGAGGAAATAACCAAATACTATCGTGTAGATTCCAATGAATTCTTAATGGATTATGATATAGGTTTGGTTAAGACAAAAGCCGGAACAGTAAGCGGAAGAGTATGGGAGGACTACAACCAAGACGGTGTTCAGGATCCACAGACAGAACGTGCAGTTTCGGGAGTAAAAGTATATCTTGAAAGAAAACTTGACGGAAATAACTATCTCGATTCAAAGCCGGTTGAAAGTGAAGATTACTGGACAGCAAACGAGCACATAACTGTAAACGAAGACGGTTATTTGGTAACAGATAAAGTAGCACCTGAAACAACATCGACTGTCCAGCAGCCAACAATAACTGATGAAGGTCAGTATATGGTTGTTGCTCAGACTGTGACAGATGAAAACGGAGAATATATTTTCGATAATTTACCTACATATTCTCTTGTAAATCCATTTACAACCCTGACGGATGAGAAGAACTCACCGATCAGATACCGTATCAGAATTGAAAAGCCGATAAATTCTGATTTAACAGCAATGGATGCAAATCAAAATGCAAACGATGATTCTGACAGCGATTTTGGAATACTTGAAGCAACATCTAATCCGCTAACAGCTGTTTCTGAGACATTTGTATTTGGAAAACGAATGTATGAAGATGAGACACAGCAAGACGGATTCGGAAATCAGTATGACTTTACAAAATATAACGTCAGAACTCATATTGATGCAGGTTTGGTAACTTACTCGCCATATGCTGAAATAGGAGACTATGTTTGGGACGACCATGATAAAGACGGAGTACAGGACGACAGTGAAAACGGAATACCGGGCATAAAGGTTGTCTTGTATCGTTTCAACCCTGATATAGTAAGCGATGTCTATATCTTAGATGAAGATAACACCGCAATCGGAACACAGCAGATCAGCGGTAAATGGGAAGAGTATAAAGATGAAGACGGAAATCTTGTCGAAACGGTAACTGATGAAAACGGTAAATATACGTTTAAAGTTCTGGCATACGATAATGATCCGGATTCACCGCATTACTTAGAGCCATACCACTACCGTGCGATGATTTACTACGACGGTGACGGCGAATTCAGTTCAATGTTACAGGGAAGTGAAATTACACTCGACAGTAACGGATACAACAGCTTGGATATACTTGATCCGAATGTCAAATTGACGGAAGTTCAACCGGAAGAACCTGATGAAGACGGACAAACACCGTCTGAACCTGGTGAAGATGGACAGACACCAACTGAACCTGGTGAGGACGGACAGACACCGGCTGAACCTGGCGAGGACGGACAGACACTGGCTGAACCCGGTGAGGACGGACAGACTCCAACTGATCCTGGTACAGGTGAAGATGATACCAAACCTGGTGAGCCAGAGTATGAAGTTGTAATTCCTGAATATGATGAAAATGCAGTATCACCATTTGATACACCTGTAGGTAATATTTACGGAATTACGCTGTCAGAAAATACAATGATCAGTAAAGAATTTGACATTGCAAGTGTATATGTACTTAATAATGATTTCTCTTCAAATAAAGAACTCGAATTGAAAGTATTTGAGCAGATCAATACAGGAGTTAAGGCTGAAAAAGCATCGAATGCACAGTATACTGTGATAGACCAAAGTCAAAAATTCTTTGACGATTCACAGGTACAGACATTTAATGATGACAGCAGCCAAGATGATAATGTAAAAGTTATTGAGAAAGAATATGTGGATTTCAGACTGGTAAATTCTGATTATACAGTTGACTTTGGAATTACTCTTCCTGAAGAACCGGAAGAGCCAGAAAAACCAGATCCAGAAGATCCGGATCCGGAGGAACCTGAAAAACCAGATCCGGAAGAGCCAGATAAGCCAACTCCTGAAGAACCAGATGAATCGACACCGGAGCCTGATCCGGAATCAAAACCGGTTGTTGAGCCTCAGCCGACACCGGAAGAACAGCCTGATTCAAATGGTGTTGATACGGGTGATTCAATAGGAACGCTTATAGTTGCATGTGCTCTGCTGGTATTGTCATTTGCTGTAGTTTTTGTTTTAGTTGTAAAGAGGAAAAAATACAAACACTAAAATAAAAATTCACTTTAATTGAGTTAGATATTGGAGGAATTATATGAGCAAAAAGATTATTGCTGTACTTATTACTGCTGTTATGTTTTTGTTCACAGCCTGTAACGGACAAAAAGTTACAGGCACGTGGACACTGCAAAGTATGGAGCAAAACGGTACTGTTGTTGAGGGCGATGAACTGGATGCTATATATGGCGGTGACATAGAGTATATTTTCAACTCCGACGGAACCCTTACCGTTAAAATGATGGGACAGGAAGTACAGGGAGAATGGGAACAGACCGATAATACAATCACTATCACATATAATGGTTTAGTTTCAAAGCTCACTAAAAATGGTGATGAATTGACATTAGAACAAAATGATATGACTTTTAAAATCGTAAAAGTTAAATAATTAAGTTTAATGTTCAATCAAAAACAGAAAAGGACCTCAAAACGAATATTCGTTTTGAGGTCCTTTTTTCGTCTTATTTTCACTTTTTATATTCAGCTCTGTACTGACTCGGTGTTATTGAATACATCTTCATAAAAGCTCTGTTAAATGTTCTCTGGCTTTCAAATCCACATTCTGAGCTCACAGATAAAATATCTTTATCGGTGTTTGTCAGCAAACTTTGCGCAAGGCTTAGTCTTAGTGAATTGATGTAGCTATTAAAGCCTGTGTGCATACGCGAAGAAAATACATGCGATAGATGGCATTTGCTTACACCGATATGCTTGGCTGTTTTTTCAAGAGTGAGCGGGTTAGTAAAGTTTTTTGATATATATTCTATTGCGCGTGTTACGGTGTCTGTTGAGCGCGGAGCAGTGTTTTCCTCTAATTTAAGCAAGGGCATTATACGTGATAAAATAAGCTGTGTCAGTGCTCTGCATACAGCTTCTGAACGGTTGCTGTTTGAGTTTTCCTCAAAAAGTCCGTTTATTGCATAGTCAACGTCCTTGTGGAGTAAATCTGATTTTATTACAGGACAAATAGGAATAAAGTTCATAAGTGTATTGAGATATTCTCCTAAAAGTAACGGCGGACATATTGCAATATGAAAATGTACGGTATTTTCAGGCGCGAAATATGAGTGTATAACATTCGGAAAACATACAAAAAGGTCGCCTTTATTAAGCGTATATTCTTTTCCATCGCATGTAGCCGAAATAGTACCGCTTTTCAAATACATTATTTCAAGGGCAGTGTGAAGGTGCTGGGGAAAATTCATGCTTACCCCCTCAAAGGTTTGCAGACCGCTGTTTTTTTCCTCGTAAAACGGAATCATGTATTGTTTCACCCCATTCGTAAAAACCGCAATAAATGTCTATAAAGATATATATTATGTCCTTTATTTTACTATCAATAATGCTATAATGCAATTAAGAAAGCATATTTTTGTCCGATAAATTTTATTTTAGGAGGTTAAGAAAATGGGACATAAACTAGCTATAATCGGTTTTGGCGGTATGGGAGGATGGCACTGCCAAAATATAACCGAAAAAATTGACGAAATTACTGTAAAAGGCGTATGGGATATACGCGAAGAAGCACGCGAAAAGGCGAAAGGTCAGGGACTGTACGCATATTCAAGTCTTGATGAGCTCTTAAACGACGATGAAATTGACATTGTAACAATAGCTACTCCATATGATTTTCACAAACAGCTCGTTATAGACTGCCTTGAGGCAGGAAAAAACGTAGTGTGCGAAAAACCTGTTGCTTTAAATTCGGCTGAACTCGTCGAAATGATTAACGCATCAAAGAGAACCGGTAAACTTTTCTCCATTCATCAGAACAGACGCTGGGATAAGGATTACAGAATAATCAAAGAAATAGTAGATAAAGAAATGCTCGGTACACCTTACTTTATAGAAAGCCGCGTTCAGGGCTCAAGAGGTGCTATGCACGGCTGGAGAGGTCATAAGATAAACGGCGGCGGAATGCTTCTTGACTGGGGTGTTCACCTTATCGACCAGCTTATGAACATGATACACTCTCCTGTTGTATGTGTTGACGCACACCTTCAGAGCATTTTCTCCGATGAAGTTGACGATAACATTAAAGTATTCTTATATTTTGAAAACGGTGTATCAGCTGTGCTCGAAATGGCTACAAACTGCTTTATCAATCATCCGAGATGGCATCTGAGCTGTACTGACGGAACAGCAGTTGTTGAGGACTGGAGCTGTAAGGGCAAAATGGTACAGCTCAACACAAATGCCGAAATGGAATGGGCAGACGACATAGTTTACACCGAGGCTGGTCCTACAAGAACAATGGCTCCGCGTCCTGCATTTACAACAAAGGAACTGCCGCTCCCTGAGGTTCAGACTGACTGGTCTGATTACTACAAGAATATCGT
This sequence comes from uncultured Clostridia bacterium, assembly GCA_944387335.1. Lineage (GTDB taxonomy): Bacteria > Bacillota > Clostridia > Oscillospirales > Ruminococcaceae > CALXEM01. The sequence goes on from CALXEM010000147.1 coordinate 5,933, forward strand.
TGATGTACTCGATAACGGTGCAGAGCTTATAGTAAAACCTGAACAGGCACTCAGAGTTATGAGAGTTATTGACACAGCATTCGAGTCAAACACAAAGAGAGAGGGAATTCACTGTAATATATAAATACAGTGCTATTAGACTATAAGAAAAAGGAAAATACATATGTTTAGAATGGGAATTTTGGGAGCAGGCAATATAGCTCATAAGATGGCGTATACAGTTGAGAAGCTAGACGGCGTCGAAATTGCCGCTGTGGCGTCCAGAGATATAAAAAAGGCCAGTGAGTTTGCCGAAAAACACGGGATAAAGAAAGCTTACGGCTCATATGATGAACTGGCAAAAGATGATACGCTCAATCTAATCTATGTTGCCACACCTCATTCACATCACTTTGAGCACACGATGTTATGTCTTGAAAACGGCAGAAACGTCATGTGTGAAAAGGCATTTATGCTAAATGCTCAGCAGACAAAGACTGTTTTGGATTTTGCCAAGGAGAAAAATCTCTTTATAACAGAGGCCATTTGGACGAGATTTTTGCCGTTTGTAAAACAGGTGAAAGAACTGCTTGATGGCGGCGTTATCGGAAAAGTGCGCATGATGGAAGCACATTACTGCTTTGAATGCATGGAAGTTGAGAGAATGAAAAATCCGCTTTTGGCAGGAGGAGCACTGCTCGATTTGGGTATCTACTCACTTACAGCAATGGCTTTGCTCATGGGTACAGATTATGCTGACAGAAAGACAACAGCTGTTTTGACCGAAAACGGAGTTGATGCCAGAAGCCATACCGTATATACGTGGAAGGACGGCAGAATGGCGGCTGTCAACAGTGCGATGGATATGCGAGCAAAGGATCAGATACGTGTATACGGAGAAAGCGGCTATGCCGAGATAGACAATGTGGCAAACTGGAGCGAAATGAGAGTATATGACTCAAACGAAAAATTGACTGCTGTCTACAAACATCCTGAGCAGATAAGCGGCTATGAGTATGAAGTTTTGGCTTCAGTTAAAGCGATAGAAGAGGGTAAAATCGAAACGGACATAATGCCGCATGATGAAACTTTGCGCATGATGTCTATTATGGACGATTTGAGAAACGAGTGGGGAATGAAATACCCGATGGAGAAATAAACATAGTAAACTTTTTATAGGAAAGGAAGATTAGCAATGAAAAAAGCACTTATATTAAAAGGCGGCTGGGACGGACACGAGCCTGAGCTTACATCAAAGAGATTTGCAGGACTGCTTGAAAAACACGGATACGAGTGCACAATAAGCGATACTCTCGATGTGCTCGGAGACCTCGATTATCTTATGGGACTTGACCTTGTTGTAGCTTGCTGGACAATGGGCGAGATAGATGATAAATATGTAGACAATCTCTCAAAGGCTGTCGGTAAAGGTGTAGGACTTGCTGGTTGTCACGGCGGAATGTGCGACTCATTCAGACAGAGTGTTCAGTGGCAGTTTATGACAGGCGGTCAGTGGGTAAGCCATCCGGGAAGCGACGGCGTTGAATATACAGTAAATATCCGCCACGGTTCAAGTCCTATTGTAGAGGGACTTGAGGACTTTGAGGTGTGCAGTGAGCACTATTATCTGCACGTTGACCCTGCTATTGAGGTTTTGGCTACTACAAGATTCCCTAAGGTGCCATACTATCACATTTCTAATAAACCAGTCGATATGCCTGTTGCATGGACAAAATTCTGGGGCAACGGACGTATATTCTATACTTCATTGGGACATCACGACGATGTATTTGACAAATCTCCAAATGCTCAGGTTATGATGGAGCGCGGAATGGTTTGGGCAGGCGAGGGTAAACAGTATGCAATAGACAATAACCTCACCGATGAGAGATTTTTGAACACAGCTAAAATGTACTAAAACACATAAATTAAACTGAACAGGAGTGAACGGCAAAATGAAAAAAACAAAAATCGGTATTGTCGGTGTCGGTGCAATAAGCGGCATTTACCTTGAAAATATAACAAATACATTCAGTGAGATTGAGGTTTGGGCAGTCTGCGACCTCATACGTGAACGTGCTGAAAATGCTCAGGAAAAATACAATGTACCTAAGCTTTACGACACAATGTATGAGCTCTTTGCAGACCCGGAGGTAGACATAGTTTTGAACCTCACAAGACCGTATGAGCACTTTGACGTGTCAATGGAGGCAATCAAAGCCGGAAAACACGTTTATTCAGAGAAGCCTTTGGCTGCAACACTCGATGAGGGAAAAAAGCTCGTTGAGGCTGCAAAGGAAAAGGGTGTACTTTTGGGCGGCGCACCTGACACATTTCTCGGAGCTGGTATACAGACCTGCCGCAAGCTGATTGACGACGG
>CALXEM010000148.1 GCA_944387335.1 uncultured Clostridia bacterium
GAGGCTTATGTTTATAACATACCTATTGAGGACGCTAGATATATACTGCCGATGTTTGCAAAGTCAAATCTGTCCGTTTCAATGAACGCGTCAGGTCTTGTAAAGCTGTTTGCACGCTTTAACAGAGAGGATTACAGGGAGATATTTGCAGATATAAAGACAGCGCTTTTAAAATATCTGCCGTGTAATTTAGCTGACAGGCTCGAAAACGTGTTGCCTGAGATAGATGACTCTTTTGCTGTAAAACTTTATAAAGACGACTTTGCAAAATTAAACGAAGAAAATGAAGTTGTTTTATTAAACGCATATAAAAACGCCGTAATAAAGACAGGACTCGGCGCACTTACAAGCACTCAGCAGAATCCGCCGTCAAAGGTAATTTCAAACTGGGGCGAAAATGCCGCTGAAAAGGCTCTCGGAGTAACTGAGCGCGTTATGGGCTACGGTCACACAAGCATAGCTGAGCAGGCGAGAACCACATTTGCAATGATGTGCAGCATGGTGACATATCATCAGCAGATAAGGCACAGACTGCCCGAAATGCTCGCACAGCCTTTAGCTGAGGTGCTTGAAAATCCTGTAAAGCCTGTTATACCACAGAGTATAGTAAATTCTAAGTTTTACGGTGAGTTTGTTAAACTCTATAATGAAGCTGTCGAGATGAGAAAAAAGCTGTATGAAAAATACGGCGCACACTCTTTCGGACTTATACTCAACTGCGACAGGATAAAGTTTATAATCTCCACAAACGCGAGAATGGACTGCCAGATGTTGGCCGAGAGAATATGCCTCACCGCTCAATGGGAGATTAGAGAGCTATCCTCCAAAAAGCTTGATATTTTAAGGGGAATATCTCCGATACTCTATAAGAGCGCTTTGCCGTCCTGTGTTTACGGCAAATGCAAGGAGGGCGCAATGACCTGCGGAAAGGCTGACTATATGCGTAAAAAATATGCGCTTTAAGCTTTAGTGGGAATAATAAAAAAATATACAGACAAAAATAAGATTACCTAAAACGGTGAAAGGATTTTAAATTATGTCACTGATAGTTATAGACGGACTGGACGGAAGCGGCAAGAGCACTCAAATTGAGCTTTTGCATAAAAGACTGTCAAATATGGGTGTTGCGGTAAAGACAATATCTTTTCCTGACTATGACCACCCGTCGTCCGCGCTTATAAAGATGTATCTTGCAGGGGACTTCGGCGACAGCCCCGACGATGTAAACGCATTTGCGGCGTCGAGCTTCTATGCTGTTGACAGATACGCGAGCTACAAGAAGTTTTGGGAAAAGGACTATAAAAAGGGCACTTTTATAATTGCCGCAAGATATACAACCTCCAACGCCATACACCAAATGGCAAAGCTTGACGAGAGCGAGTGGGAGGATTATTTGAAATGGCTTTATGACTACGAGTTTGAAAAGCTTGGACTTCCAAAACCCGACAAGGTTATATTTTTGGACATGCTGCCGCATATTTCAGATATGCTTTTGGACTCAAGATATGACAAAAACGGCGGTAAAAAGGATATACATGAAAAGAACAAGGAATACTTAAAAAAATGCAGAAAAGCCGCCATGTATGCTGCGGACAAGCTTTCGTGGGACATTGTGCGCTGCTGCGACGAAACTGCGCCGTTTTCGCTTGAAAAAATATCAGATGACATATTCGACACAGTAAAGGACTTTATAAAATAACGGAATGGAGAAAATTATGCTGTCATTTAAAAAGATGGAGCTTGTAGACAGAGAGATATTAGAGCCGTATTTCAAAAAATCCGGCTTTATGGGCAGTGCTTATTGCTTCGGACTCAATTACATTTGGAGGAAGAGTATAAACCCGTACTATGCAATAGCAGGCGATTTTGCTATTATGCGATTCGGAAATGACTCAAAATATACCTTTACATTCCCCGCAGGTGACGGAGATATAAAGGAGTGTATAGACGAGCTTATCAAATATACACAAGAAGAGGGTATACAGCTTAAAATAAGCGCCGAAAAAAGCGTTCTCGGCGTATTTGAACAGTACTATCCCGATATGTTTGAGGTAAAGGAAAACAGAGATTATTTCGACTATATATACGACAGTAAAAAGCTTGCAACTCTTTCGGGTAAAAAATATCACTCAAAGCGCAACCACGTGACAAGATTTTTTAATCAGGGCGGCGTTTATGAGGAGATAACAGCCGAAAACATAAAAGAGTGCGAGGAGATGAGCCACGAGTGGTGCAAGCTCTATGGCTGCGGCAAGAACGAGTCACTTCAGGAAGAATACTGTGCTGTAAAACAGTGCTTCGATAATTTCTTTACGCTCGGAATGAAAGGCGGTCTGTTAAGACTTAACGGACGAGTTGTAGCATTCTGCATAGGTGAGGAGATGAACGAGCGGGAGTTTATCGTACATGTAGAAAAGGCATATCACGAGGTTGAGGGCGCTTATGCAGCAATAAACAACTGCTTTGCCAAAACCTTATTTGAAAAATACGAGTATATAAACCGCGAGGACGATACGGGCGATGAGGGACTAAGAAAGGCAAAGCTCTCATATAAGCCTGAAATTCTGCTCGAGAAATATACCCTTACTTTAAAATAAACAATAAAAAGAACAGGCGGTGATTATTAGAAATGGCTCTTGCTTTAGACGAAATACGTTTTGCACAAAAAGATGACAAAGAGGATATTGTACGCCTTTGGCATGATGTTTTCGGTGACAGCGGCGAGTATATAAACCGCTTTCTAAATAAATATGACGCCTTAAAATACGCTTTAATTGTTTCAAAGCCGATAAAGGCGGCGCTGTTTATGCTGCCTGTAAAGCTTTGCTGTAAAGGACAGGCGCTTGACGGCAGATACATCTACGCCGTTATGACCGATAAAAATTACCGCTCACAGGGGCTTTGCAGTCAGCTTATGCAAAGAGCGCACGAAATGGTAGCAGAAAACGGCGAGCACTTCTGTGTGCTTGTCCCTGCTGAACGCACGCTTTTTGATTTTTACGCTAAATTCGGATATTCGGATAAAGGTTTAAAGCTAAAAAGTGAAAGAATAGCGTTTGATGATACGGAAAACACGCCTTTTGATGTATGCGAATGCGTATTTGAGGAATTTGTAAAAATGCGTGACGAATATTTTTCAAAAAAGGCATATTTTAAATGGGATAAAACAGCGTTAATCTATAATTTTGATGAAATAAAGCTCTCAAACGGCAAAATATTAAAAATTTCCTCACCAAAAGATGAATTTTATGCTGTATGCTATAAGAGAGATAAAGATATTCTTATAAGGGAAAGTTCAATTTCCGAAAAAGAGAAAAATACGGCTGTACAGGCTGTTATGAATTATTTTAAAAATGAAGAAAACGACGATGTTTTAAGCTGTGAGATTATCTCAGAGGGCACAAAAAGACCGTATGCGGCGGCAAAGTGCTTTTCCATGAAAGCAGAGCAGATATTTTTAGACAACAATGTTTTTTTAGGGTTTGCAATGGACTGAAAATATAGAGGAAAGGGGTTATGATGTATGATATATGTATTTTTGGCAGACGGATTTGAGGAGATAGAGGCTTTATCCGTTGTAGACGTTTTAAGACGCGCAGAGCTTGAGGTTAAAACTGTCGGAATAGGCTCAAAAACTGTAAAGGGTTCGCACTCAATAACAGTTGAGGCTGACATACTCGATAAAGAGGCTACAAGCGATGACCTTGAGATGATAGTTTTGCCGGGAGGTATGCCGGGAACACTCGGACTTGATAAATCACCTGTTGTGCGCAGTTTTGTACAGTATGCCGCTTCGCATGATTTATGGATTGCCGCAATATGCGCAGCACCGTCAGTTTTGGGACATGCAGGCGTTATAGACGGCAAAAATGTGACCTGTTACCCGGGATTTGAAAGTGAGCTTTCGGGCGCTAATTACACTGCTGCACACGTTGAGCGCGACGGTAAATTCATAACAGCCAGAGGCCCCGGAGCAGCTTTGGAGTTTTCACTTGAGATAGTAAAAGCACTTTGCTCAGAGGAGAGAGCAAAAATTCTTGGAGCGTCAATGCAATGTATAAATATGATATAAGAGAATATAAGCGCAAGTTAAGGGACAAGTACAAGACAATAAGAAAAAATCTTTCCGAGGAGGAAAAAAACGCTCTGGACAATGAGATTAAGGACAGGGTGTGCAGATTAAGGCAGTATAAAAAAGCCGATACACTTTTGTGCTATGTCTCAACTCCAATAGAGGTAAACACCATACCGCTTATATTGCAGGCTTTTAAAGACGGCAAGCGTGTAGCCGTACCGAGATGTATAGACAACACAAGAGAGATGGAGTTTTACTATATAACCTCGCTTGACGATTTGGCTCCCAGAACTTTTGGCGTACTCGAGCCGATAGACGGCAGATGCCAAAAGGCAACGGAATTTTCAAACAGCATATGTATAGTTCCGGGACTTGCCTTTGACTATGCAGGCTTTAGACTGGGCTACGGAAAAGGGTATTACGACAGATTTTTGTGCAATTACCCGTTTACAAAAGTGGGCGTTGTCTATGAAAGCTGTATGCGGGGCAAACTTCCTCACGGACGTTTTGACATACCTGTTGACGTGCTTGTAACTCAGCGCGCTGCAAAGAGAATATTCCCGCTGTAAGAAAAGCTGCCGTAAAGACATAATTTTTAAAATTTTGTCACGAAAGCGGACATGTGCCGCTGCAGTGACTCTTCGAGAGAAAAACGGCGGCTTGTCGGCGGTTTTGCCGCTTGCGAAGCCGTTTTTCGATGAAAAGGGGGTATTGGGGGAAAAATCACAGAGCAAGTGTA
>CALXEM010000149.1 GCA_944387335.1 uncultured Clostridia bacterium
CTGGCTGGCCGCCGTTTTAATTTTGAGATGCTCAGCGGCTTGATTTTGTATTGCATTTTTTCGCCTCCCTAAAAATCTGAAATTTCTACTTGACTTTTATTAGCAGGTCTTTCACCTTTGATTAAACTTTATAATTTTTGATTAGATACAAAAGTTCCGTGATCGCCATAACTCCCCACTGAAAGAGGATTAGCGCAAAAATGGTTTCGACAAAATACATAGGTGTGAGTATAAGTACAACCAACGAAAGCGGAAATAATACCGCCGTAAAAAGACCATTAAATAGGAAAACTTTCTCCAATAGAGCAATTTGATATTCGTCATATCGTTTTCTTCTTAGTGCCGATAAGGTATCAACAATCATGGCAACACCAATCATGCCAATCCCCACATATTTCATATTTTTGGACATGATAAACGAAGCCCACCCGCTGTCAGACAGAAAGTTTTCGTAGTTCATTACAAATTCAGAAGAAACAATGAATATTGCAGCATAAATGGCTGTGATTGCGGCGACATATACTGCATTTGCCATAGGGTTTTTCAACCATCTCATTTCCGCTCACTCTCCTTAAAATCAAACACTTCCTCAATACTCTTGTTAAATAGTTGGGCAATGTCATAAGCTAACCAAAGTGACGGATCAAATTTTCCCGTTTCAACTGCATTGATAGCTTGACGGGAAACATTAACCTTTTCACCCAGTTGCTTTTGCGTTAGCCCCTGTTCCTCGCGGAGCTGCCGCACTTGATTTTTCAAACCTAAACCACCTCCAATTTAGTGTCAGGCTAACTTTACATTTATTATACCATTTATTCGGCTGTTGTCAAGCTAACCTTACACGAATAGAGAATGTATTCTGACGAACATTAAGGCTCACTCTGATCTTGACGTTCGATTGAGCGCATTCGTGAAAACAAAACGGCGGCCTTGATTTCTCAAAGCCGCCGAACATAGCAATATGAGCGTGTCAAATGGGCTGCTGCACGACGGCTTTTTTCTTTTGCCGTCGTGCGGCAGATATCATACATTATTCTGGTTTATTCTTGCATTTGATTATTACAGGTCCACTTTCTCATAATATCTTGCAGATATTTGATATGCCAAAGGAATAAGCATCCCATAACAAATAATTCCAACGACCAGAATTGGTAACTGCATCAGTAGATTTTCTGTCTGACAGCTATCCATCCAGACCAGTGCTGGTATATGGGCAGTGGTTTCTACCAAAATCATTAGAAATACCATGAAAATTGCTGCAAAAATAAAAGATTTCCCGACCTTATAGCCGCTTTTGTAGAAGGTCGTGAGAAATATGAAGTCGAACACAGCATACACGATAAATCCAAAGCCATACCATGCGACTGTGGCATCTAATCCTACGGGATTATTTGCTATATTTAGGAAATTCCGCAGGAGTGCAAAAGGGACAGAGAACAATAACTGGAATAGCTGAAAGAAAACAACCAACAGGCACTTTCCCAGAACACTTTCACACTTTGTTACAGGAAGCAGTGCCGTATACCAAGCGTCATTTATTTCTCTCGCGTTCAAAAATGTGATATAGGGTGCCAAGCAACCAAACATAAAAATCACACTATATGGATAAGAAGGGACAAGGACAAGGCAGCCCAAAAATGCAAAAACAATCGAAGTGGGGTGGGCCACAAGTTTTATTTCTTTATAAAGTAGTGATGTCATCCCATTTGCTCCTTTCTGTACGCAACATGATTTCTTCCAAAGTGAGTGGACCGCTGTCCTCTGGTGTTTTCAGATGTTCAAAAGAACGGAGGAATTTGCCTTTTTCTGCACTTTGCAGCACTCGTCCGTTTTGAATATAGGTAATATCATCCGCACACCGATCCAAATCGGAAGTAATATGCGTAGAAAATAAAATGGAGCAGTTCTCGCTGTTTACGATTTGACAGAAAACATGAAGCAGTTCATCGCGGGATACCGGGTCCAAACCAGAAGTCGGTTCATCCAAAATCAGCAACTCGGCATGATGGGACAATGCCAGTGCAAGCAGGTATTTTACCTTCATCCCGTTTGATAGTTCTTTGTATTTTTTTCTTTCATCCAGAGCAAAGAGTTTGACATACCTTTGATACTGAGCCTGATCCCAATTCTCATAAAATCTCCGGGTAACAGCTGAAATCGTTGACAGTTTCTTTAAGGGATAAAAATCAATCCCGCCAAACACAATACCTATATGCTGCTTGCACTCTTTTTCATGCTGGTAGAAATCCTTGCGGAACATGGTGACGCTTCCATTTTCCGGCGATACCATGTTCAGAATGGATTTTAAGGTTGTGCTTTTTCCAGCCCCATTTTTGCCGATTAAACCCATGATCCGTTTAGGGCCAAGAGAAAAGCTGACATTTTCCAAAGCAAATCCGGGGTAGTGCTTAGTGATATTCTGGACGCTTAATACGGGTTCCATCATTTTTCCTCCGCTCCGTTAGAACCATCCGCCATATTCAAAGCGGTCTTGTATAACTGTGCTATGCCCAGAAAGTATTCTTCTTTCATAAGCGCAATGCCCGGATGCTCCAGTGTTTCATCACCTAAAACCACCAACAAATCGCCAGGTTTAATTTTGAAGACTTCTCTGGCCTGCTTGGGAAGTACGATTTGACCTCGTTCGCCAACACGGACTGTGCCAAATATGTGCTTGCCTTTCGGAGCTATATGTTGACCGCTTTTTTTCCGATCGTGATGGATGAGATCATTGAGTTCAACATTATAAAGCTGCGCTAACGCATCGCAGTTTACAATGTCTGGTACCGACTCGCCAGCTTCCCACTTGGCAACAGCTTGTCGAGAAACGCCGATCCGATCGGCTACATCTTCCTGTGAAAGTCTATTGAGCCGCCGCAAGGCGGTCAAATTGTTGGCAATATTACTTTTCTGCATTTTCATATTTTTCACACCTCCTGTGTTCATTATACCCCCTATTTGATGTAAATTCCACCAACTGATATGAACATAAAATGTTAATGGTGGTTGCGTATGGATGTGTAATGATCGATGCAAAAATAGCCGGGTACAGGGCATGAAGTCCGTTCTTGTGTTTCTTATCTTATATTTGATTGACTTGTAGCCAAACTATGCTTTTTTTGAACGGCAAGAACCGGCAGCAGCTTCTCCAGGGTGTAGCTTTCGCACAGGCTGTCCAGACGGAATACCTAATTCGATTTATGTAATTTCGAATTTCTTGAAAAATTTTGTGGAAAGAAGGCCAATAATGCAGACAAGGATTCCACTTGGGATTAACACAAAATAGGGACTATCTGAAAACCAGTCAAACAGCGCACCATAGATGATTTGTCCTGCAGGCTGGGCACACATGGAAAGGGTGAATACATAGGACATGATCTTTCCCATCAAATGCTCCG
>CALXEM010000150.1 GCA_944387335.1 uncultured Clostridia bacterium
ATAAGTATAATTTAAAAGCGCCCTGCGTAAAAAATTACGCAGGGCGTTTTTACTGCTTGTTTTACTATGTTAGAAAATATATAATAAAGGCGAATAAGAGCGATATCTTACAAAAGGGGGAGAGAGCAAATGAAGAAAATACCGGTGATAATTTTAATGATAACGCCGTATATTTTCCTTGGTATTATTCTTTATGCCGATGTCGGATATATCCCTCCCGCATGGGGATTTGCTTGCCTTTTTGTGTTTTTACCTAATATGATTTATGCCTTTATTCTGCCTAAAAAAGGCTATACGGCAAGGCAGCTTTTATTCTGGAATATGCTGCTTAAAGTATGCAATATTCCTGTTTACTGTGTAATTTTTTCCTTGGGACTACTCATGGGTGTATTTATAATACCTCTTTTTGTCTTTTTAGTGTTGTTTGACTACTCATTTTTACTCCCGTCAACAATGTTCGGCGTAAGCGGGCTTTTGCTCGCTTACCGTGATAATAAAATATCGCCTGCCGTTTTTGCGGTCAATATAATAATGCAGTTTATGTTCTGCCTTGACGTTTGCAGCTCTATATATTTGTACGCATCTTTGAGAAAGAGCTAATTCTATTCATAGCTTTAGCCTAGGAGGACTTTGGCATGAAAAAAATACTTAAAAATATATTTTCAAGATATGTAATACCTGCTGTTATAACTGCTGTTTTGCTTGTAGCTTTAGATATAGCTGTAAACGGAATGTATCTTATAGGAGTACCAGACATATCAGATGTCCAAAAGGTCACAATATCGTATGATGAAGTGACAAGTGAAACAAAGGTGCTGACAGATGAGGAAAATATAGATTTAGCTGTTCACTTAACAGGTTTTCTTAAATACTCCGTTTTTGAAAAAGCTGACAGTAATGACAAAGCCGCTATAACGATAACATACTTTAAGTCAAACGGAGATGAGATAACCGTTTCGGCAAGCGATGACACAGTTTGGTGGAACGGCAGGGCGCATACCCTTAAAAATAAAGGCAATTTTATGAAAATGGCAAAGGGTATCTTCTTTTTAGAAGAAATACAAACCCAGTAAGAAAAGCCGCACGTTTTATAAAACGTGCGGCTTTTTACCGGATTTTAAAGCTTTACTGCAACTATTAAATCCCTTATAATCGCCTGGTCTACTCTGTGCTTATAGCCGAAGTAAGGCGCATCCTTTAACACCTCAAAGCCGTTTTCCTCCAGAAGCTTTGCTGTGCCTTCATATTTGAGAGTAAATTCATTGAACGACAGCACCATAGCGCCGCCTTTTTTGAGAGCGTGCTTAAATGCAGGCAATGACTCCTTTAAAAGCTCATACGGACTGCGGCTTAACTGCTGAGAGGTGCCGTTTTTTGACTTGCTGGCGTGCTGTACACCGTACGGCAAATCGCTGACTATAATGTCGCAGGAGTTTTTCTTTATAAATGTATCGCTTATTCTTGTGTCAGCGCAGAAGATGTCGCAGGTTATTGTATTTTTCGAGTTATATGCTTCCTTTGTCGGAGCGGTTGTCACACTGAAAAGCTCGGCTGTCTTTTTGCCGTTCGGCGCACTGCGCTTTTGTTTTGACGTTGTGTGCTTGTATTTGCCCATTTGCAGATATTTTACTATATATGTCTGCATCTCCGAAACCCACTGAGAGTTTATCTCAACTCCTACGCAGTCAAAGCCCCTTATCATACCCTCGTAAAGCGTTGTGCCCTTGCCGCACATCGGGTCGAATAGCTTTATGCGATCAGAATTTGTCCTGCATGCCGACAGCGCCAAATTGACCATCATTCTAGTAAACTGCTCGTTTGTCTTGCCTGTATAGCGCAGAATGCTGTTCATACTCTCGTCAAACACGTGAAAGTCTGGTACGGCTATTGGTTTTAAGAGGTTATTGTCCAAAATTTCAAACAGCGCAAAAAACAGTGAGGAAGCACCGATATCCTTTAAAAGCTCGTCTGACATAGGTTCTTGAGTGTCAAAGCATATATGTGCAGGCAGTGACGGTACTGTTTTATCGGATTCAATCAGATTTACGCCGTGTCTTTGCGCTATTGCATCAAGCTCCATTTTAGCTGTTTTTAACGCGGATTCAAAATATATGCGGTTGTGTCCGCTGTTTGCGAGTATTGCATATGAAAACATATTGTCAATTCCTTTCGGGAAAGTATTACTTTTTGTTTACTGTATAAAATAATATCAAAAAAATATAAATAATAAAAGAGTAAAAACCGCCTGAAAAAGCGATATAAGAAAAATAATCAAAATAATTATTTTTGCTTTTGTGTGAATAATTGTATTTTTTTACTTTCAAAAGGATATGGAAAATTATCTTAAAACAAAGGATTGGAAAATATTTTGCAGTTTGTTTTTTTAAAATTGCAAAAGGAAAGATGCAAAAGCATAAAAATACATTTATATATAATTATTATGCAAAATACGGCTTGTTAAACGGTTGACACAGGCATAATAATTGGTTATTATACAATTTGCAAATAAAAAGAACAGGCAAAAAGCCTTGTTTGGAGGATAAAAACCGTATGAAACAAAAAATGCAAAAGGGTACAAAGGAATTTTTACTGCTTACTGTCGGAACGCTTATAGTAGCGGCAGGTGTTTATTTCTTTAAATTTCCGAACAATTTTTCAACAGGAGGAGTAAGTGGTATTTCAATTATACTCGGTGCATTTTTACCGCATATCACTCCGGCAACTTTAATGCTTATAATTAACATGGTGCTTTTGGCAATAGGCTTTTTGGTATTCGGACGTAAGTTCGGCATACGCACCGCATATTGCAGTACGCTTTTATCCTTTTCCACTTGGGCAATGGAGAAAATTTATCCGATGAATGCCCCGTTTACAGATGAGCCAATGCTCGAGTTGTGCTTTGCGGTAGGTCTGCCTGCTGTCGGCTCGGCTATCCTGTTTAATATGGACGGCTCGACAGGCGGTACTGATATCGTCGCTATGATAATGAAGAAATTTACAAATCTCGATATAGGCAAGGCGCTCATGGTAAGCGATATGATAATTACCTTTTCAGCCTTTACATTCGGCATCAAGACAGGACTTTTCTCAATACTCGGACTTATTATGAAGTCGCTTTTGGTTGATGTAGTAATAGAAAATATCAATATGTGCAAATACCTTACAATTATTACATCTAACCCTGACCCTATCTGCGATTACATTATAAACAAGCTTCACCGCGGAGCTACAACACATGACGCAAAGGGTGCATATAACCACGAAAATAAGGAGATTGTCCTTACAGTAATGAGCCGCAGACAGGCTGTACTGCTCAGACGTTTTGTAAAAACAGTTGACCCGAAAGCGTTTGTACTCATTACAAATACAAGTGAGATAATCGGAAAAGGTTTCAGAGGTGTTAGCTGATTAGCTTAATATTTTAAAGTTTAGGAGGGCAGTTTTATATACTGTCCTCTTTGTTTTATATGCGGTTTACAAATATAGATAAATGTAGTATACTTACAACTGAACAGAGTTTTGTCTGTTTGCATATATTGAAAGGAAAGATAATTTTTTATGGATCAGCATAAAGTGGACAGAATAAATTTTCTGGCAAGAAAGTCAAAGGCTGAGGGGCTTACCGAGGATGAAAAGGCAGAGCAGAAGCTTTTGAGAGAGGAGTTTATAGCTTCTTACAGAAAAAATCTTGAAGCACAGCTAAACTCACTTGTCATTGTGGATGAAAAAGGCAACAGAATACCTGTGAGAAAAAAAGAAAAACATCAATAAGCGGTTAAAATATACTTGAAAAATGTTTTTGGCTGTGGTAAAGTTAAGTGGATAAATGTGATGATCGGAAGAAGTACCTGCAAAAGCGGTCTCAGAGAGGGGCACAGTTGGTGTGAGTGCCTTGACAGAGCGTTGCGGAGAAATGCATCCGGGAGCACGGACGGTGAACGATACTTTATTTCAAGTATCCGTCTGCGTTGACCTACGTTACAGGGTAAACCTTTGTTTAAACAGAGGTTATTGAGCAAAAATGCGAAGTGGAACCGCGGATGAATTTTCGCCTTCGCCCGTTTATTCGGGTGGAGGCGTTTTTATTTGTCGAAATTATCGTAAGGCTTCCGATTTATATACATTTTGACATTACATTATAAAACACAACACTTTAAAGGAGGATTTTGCGATGTTCAGTCGTTTAAGAGCAGATATAGCCGCGGTAAAGGAAAGAGACCCTGCCGCACGTTCGAGTTTTGAGATACTTCTTTTGTACTCGGGACTTCATGCGATAATGCTTCACAGACCTGCACACTGGTGCTATCGTCATCAGCTTTATTTTGCGGCGAGATTTATTTCACAGCTTGCAAGATTTACGACAGGTATAGAGATACACCCCGGCGCTAAAATAGGAAAAGGCGTATTTATAGACCACGGAGCGGGTATCGTTATAGGCGAGACCGCAGAGGTGGGCGACGGATGTACGCTCTATCAGGGCGTAACTTTGGGCGGTACCGGAAAGCACAGCGGAAAACGTCATCCTACACTCGGTAAAAACGTACTTGTGGGAAGCGGAGCCAAGGTGTTAGGTCCGTTTAAAATAGGCGACGGGTGCAAAATAGCCGCAAACGCCGTAGTACTTCAGCCGCTTGAGGCAAATTCCACGGCTGTGGGCGTACCTGCAAGAGTTGTAAGGATAAACGGGGTGAAGATGCCTCAGGAGGATATGGACCAGGTACATACACCGGACCCACTGTCTCAGGAGATATGCCGCCTTGTTATGAAAATTGAAAAGCTTGAAAAACGCATAGCGGAATTAGAGCGTCAGGAAGAGGCGATTTAGAGATATATTTTTCTTAAGCTTGATATAAATATATTTTGAAAGGAAAGGTAAATACAATGAAAATTTTTAACACGCTTACAAGACAAAAGGAAGAGTTTGTGCCGATAGAAGAGGGCAAAGTAAAGATGTACGCATGCGGTCCTACTGTGTACAACTACATACACATTGGAAACGCCCGCCCGATATGCGTTTTTGATACATTGCGCCGCTTTTTGGAGTACATAGGCTATGACGTAACATTCGTTCAGAACTTCACCGATATAGACGACAAGCTCATCAAACGCGCAAACGAGGAGGGTACAACCGTTCCTGAGGTTGCCGCTCGCTTTATAAAGGAATATGAAAAGGACGCAAAGGGACTCAACGTACGCGAAGCTACAATCCACCCGAAAGCAACTGAGACAATGGATAAGATAATTGAAATTGTAAAAGAGCTTGTGGACAACGGCTATGCTTACGAGTCAAACGGCGATGTATATTTCCGCACAAAGAAGTTTGCCGATTACGGAAAACTCTCACACATGCCGATAGAGGACCTAGACCAGGGAAACCGTATAGATGTCAGCGAGCAGAAAGAGGATTACCTTGACTTTGCGCTGTGGAAAGCCGCTAAACCTGGCGAACCTTACTGGGAGTCACCTTGGGGCAAGGGCAGACCTGGCTGGCACATTGAGTGTACTGCAATGATTCAAAAACACCTTGGTGATACAATAGATATTCACTGCGGCGGACAGGACCTTATCTTCCCGCACCACGAAAACGAGATAGCTCAGTCCGAGTGCTGCACAGGTAAGGAATATGCGCACTATTGGATGCACAACGGATTTATCAACGTAGACCACCGAAAGATGTCGAAATCTCTGGGTAACTTCTTTACCACAAGAGAGGTAGCCGACAAATTCGGATACGAGCCGATAAAATTTATGATGCTCCAGTCGCATTACAGAAGCCCTATCAATTACAGCCTCGATGTAATTGAGCAGTGCAAATCCGCGCTTGAAAGACTTTACACTTGCCGCGATAACCTTGACTTCGCTATTAAAAACGCTGTAAGCGAAACTACGTACGAGGACAAGGAGTTTATGGCAAAGGTTGATGGTCATAAGGCTAAATTTATAGAAGTGATGGAGGACGACCTCAACACCGCTGACGCTATTGCCGCAATATTTGAGCTTGTAAAGGATATAAATACATTTATAGCTTCTCCTCGCTCTAAAGAGGCGCTCGAATATGCTGCTAAGATATTCGACGAGCTGACAGACGTGCTCGGAATACTCTATAACCGCAAGGATACATCCCTTGACAAGGAGATTGAGGAGATGATTGAAAAACGTCAGGCGGCGAGAAAGGCGCGCGACTTTAAGACAGCCGACGCTATAAGAGACGAGCTCACAGCCAGAGGCGTTGTATTGGAGGATACACCTCAGGGCGTTAAGTGGAGAATAGAGAAATAAAAAATAAGATACAGACATAAAAGACGCCGCTTTTTAAGCGGCGTCTTAAACTATCCAAAAACATATTTTTAAAATTTTGTCACGGAGGCGGACATGTGCCGCCGCAGTGACTCTTCGAGATAAAAACAGCGGTAAGCTGGCGGCTTTGCCGCTTGCGGAGCAGTTTTTCGATGAAAAGGGGGTATTGGGGGAAAAATCACAGAGCAAGTGAATACGCAGCGATTGTGTTTGTCCCTCAAGAGCGGGTCGATAATGTCGACACGCTCAGACGCCGCTTTTTTAAGCGGCGTCTTTTGTCTTTATTGGTATTTATGTGTATATGTATAATTATCAGTATTTGCCAACTTCTTTTACTCTGTAAGTTATCGCTTTAAAGTTTTCAAGGCTTACAGAGTTCGGAATCGAGTGGTCAGAGGAGAATATAAAGCCTCCGTCCTTTTTGAGTATCGGGACAAGGCGGTCTATTTCGGAGATGATAGCATCCTTGTCATCCCACAGTACAGCGTTTATACCTCCGTTTAATACAAGGCGGTCGCCGTATTTTTCCTTGAGGAAAATAGGGTCCATACCTGCCTTTATCTCTATCGGGTTTAGAGTGTCTATACCAGTTTCGAGCACATCCGGTATAAGCGGCATTATGTCTCCGCAGGAGTGCAGGCGCGCATAAATTCCCTTACTGTGTGCCCACTCGACAGCTTTTTTGTGAAACGGCTGTAAAAGCTCACGGTAAACTGTATTTGAGAAAAACGGAGTACCCTTATAGCCCATATCGTCACACCATGTGATTGAGTCGAATGTGTATCCCGCATCCCATATCATGTCCATGTGTTTTATACAGCTGTCAAGGTAGGTTGAGAACATATCTGTCACCCATTCAGGCTCTTCGAGCATGGCAATCAGTATAGTTTCAGTTCCCGCCATCCATGAGTGGGTTACGTCAAATCCGAACCAAAATTCACCCTGTATCCAGCTCTGCTCCTTTTGCCATTTCGGATAATTTTCCTCAAGGTATTTCCAGTTTATCCTGTCATGGTCTATTGTCATGCGCTGTTTTGCCTTTTCCCATTCCTCGGGGGTGTTTACTTTAAAGTCAATGAATTCAGGCGTTGAGTCCTCCTCCTTAAACTGCTTCATTGTAACGCCCCATTCGGATGTGAATATCGTGTAGCGGTCTGTATCCTCGATTATCTTTTTTTCAAAGCGCGGAGAGATGTCCACACCTATACTCTCAACCTTATCTATTGAAAAGAATTCTCTCCAGTCAGCGTTCTGCGGCATTCCCTCGCGTTTCCAGCGGTTTATTGTGCCGTTCCACGGAATATCTGTTATCGGGACTCTGTCCGCCTCTCTGTGTTCATACATGCGTTTAAAACGCTCCTTTGATGTAAGCTGCATTATATTATCCTCCCTTAAAAGCATACTGGCGAAATTTATCTTAAATTCAATATATCAAATTGACAAACCGATGTATATAAGGTTATACTTTAATGAAAATATACGGAGATAAAATATCAATAATCGGATATTTTTATAAAAGGACTGATAAAAATGTATGAGATAGACGGCGATTTCGGCAAGGTGCGGCTGGGGAATTTTGTGTTTTCCTCAAGAGCGGCTCAAATGCTGATGTGTTTCTCGGGCATAGGCTGGCATAAGTGCAACGAGCTTTACAGAATATCCAGAAAGGACGGATATCATTTTCCGCTTATAATTTTTACTGTGGGCGGCAAAGGTGTGCTGAAAGCGGCGGAAAACGAGTACACACTCTCTGCGGGCAGTGTTGCTGTTATCGAAAAGGATGTGCCGCATGAATATTTTACGCCGCATGGCTCTGAGTGGGAGTTTTACTGGATTCATCCGAGCGGTACGGTGTGCAATATGTTTTTAAGTTACTTTTTAAGCGATTTAAACGGCGAGCGCGTGTTTATGTCAGAGAGTATAGAGAGATATACCGACAGAGTAAAGAGTTTGATAAACTATCTTGAAAACGAAAAGACGCTTTCGGAGAGATATGTGTGCGCCGAATTTGCGCAGATAATGTACACGCTTATAAATGACAGGGGAAAGTATAAAAAGGGACAGAACAGGCTGTCTGATGAGATAATCGGATATTTTGAGAGGTACTATAACGAAAATATAACCATCGAGACACTCAGCAAAAAGTTTTTTGTATCGTCTGCTCATTTAATACGTCAGTTTAAAAAGGAGAGCGGTTACACGCCGTATGAATACCTGACGCTGATAAGAGTGACAAAGGCGTGCAGACTGCTCGAATATACCGATATGTCTGTCAGCGAAATAGCGGATTGCGTGGGAATACACAACACAAGCCGATTTATTGAAAAATTTAAAGCAGTCACCTCACTTACGCCCGTTGTGTACAGAAAAACACATATTTAAATATTTATTTCATATTGTGAAAACAAAACTATTTAATATTACAGTCAGTGAAATATTTGTTGACATTGTATGACGTATATGGTATATTACTAAATAAGCGAGTCGTCTGAAGACGGCATTTTAAATTTCATTTGAGTGAATAGCGCCTGAAGGCTGCTGCTTTAAATGAGCATGCGGTTTTAAAAAGGCGCTTTTTTGCGTCTTTACCGAAATTTTTATGACACAACAATTACACTACAAAAAAGAAGAGGGAAGACAATATTATGACAAAAAATTTCAGTGTAAAAAAACTTGTTCTTGCGGGACTTTTTTTGGCTTTGGGACTTGTAATGCCATTTCTGACAGCTCAGATACCTCAGATTGGCTCTGCGCTTTTGCCTATGCACCTGCCTGTACTGCTCTGCGGATTTGTGTGCGGCGCTCCTTACGGACTTATAGTAGGAGCAATACTTCCTATACTCAGAAGCGTTATGTTCGGAATGCCTCCTATGATGCCTACAGCTTTTGCAATGGCTTTTGAGCTTGCAGCTTACGGTGCTGTTACAGGTCTTCTGCACAAGCTTCTCTTTAAAAAGCTCAAAAACATCAGCGTATACATATCCCTTATCGGCGCAATGCTTGCAGGACGTATAGTTTGGGGTATAGTAAGCTTTGTGCTTTACAGCATAATGGGCAATCCTTTTACATGGCAGGTATTTGCGGCAGGAGCATTTCTCAACGCAATTCCGGGAATTATCCTCCAGATAATCCTTGTACCAATCCTTGTATTTGCGCTTATGCGTGCCGGAGTTATGAAAGATGAAAAATAGCATAACCTGTCTTTCGGAGCATATTGAAAGCCATCCGAAGCTTACATGTAAAGACGCAGTGAAATTTTTATACCAGAGTGAATTTTCCACAGGACACATGATAGGTGAAAACGCGCTCGACATGATAGCGCATGAGAGGGAAAATCTAAAAATATCCGAAGATATACCTCTCTTTGAGAAAGTCGGGGAAAAATACGCGCGATTTAATTTAAACTCACCGAATGCGTTAAAGATATCCGATGCAGTTATCATAAATGCGATGAAAAGTTGCATGGACATAGACTTTAAAAAAGCCGCTGAAAGCTTTGATGAGCTTGCAGTAAGTGTGCTCAAGCTCATTGAAGAAAAGAAAATACCACTTGATGCCGATGAGTTTAAAGGAGAGATAGCCTTACTCAGAGAAAGCGGTTATGCTCCTGTAAGCCACAGCGACATTTACAGAGAGAACTACAAGCCGTCTTACAGGCTTGTGCCCATGTGGTTTATGCAGTATTTTGACGTGATTGCCGCTGCGGAGAAAGTCATAGAAAACGGCGGTATCGTTGCAATAGACGGAAAAAGCGCGAGCGGAAAGAGCACGTTGGCATATAATCTCTCACAGCTGTTTGACTGCAATGTATTTCACATGGACGACTTCTTTCTGCAAAAAAGCCAGAGAACGCCTGAGCGCTTTGCACAGCCTGGCGGAAACGTGGATTATGAGCGTTTTTATGATGAAGTGTATAAACCGCTTACAGAGAAAAACAATGTTGTTTACAGAAAATTTGACTGCTCTAAGATGGCGCTTGGTAAGACAGAAACAGTTGAGTACAAAAAGCTTAATATAGTGGAAGGCGCTTACAGTATGCGTCCCGAGTTTAAAGACGGTTATGCTTTGAAGATATTTTTAAATATCGACAGCGAAAAACAAAAAAAGCGTATCCTTAACAGAAACGGAAAAGCAATGCTTGAACGTTTTATAAATGAGTGGATACCTTTAGAGGAAAAGTATTTTGAATATTTTTCTGTTGCAGATAATGCAGATATAGTTGTAAACGTATAATGTGTAAAGAAATCCCGCTGAGTTAAATTTAACTCAGCGGGATTTTAATATGTCTGCAAAGCGGTTGCTTTTAAAGGTGATAGATATTTAACTGTTTAGAAAAAGAGTAGCTTTATATTTTTATCAGATAAATATTTATATGTTTAGAGGTAAAGTTTGTTGGTAATGAATGCTTTATATTACATCTAAGTGACTATATTTTGACATTATAAAAGACCTGCCGAATTGCTCAGCAGGTCTTTAGATTTGTATTAGTTATACTGGTTTAATTCTGTGCAGCCTGTGCTGCTTTTTCCTGTGCTTCAATCTCTGCATCTGTAGGACTTGGATATTTAGAATACAGGAACTTGAGCATTATCGGAGTAGCGATTGAGGATACCATAATGAGCACAATAACAGGTGTAAAGAGCAGTGGGTCCATAAGTCCGACAGCTAAGCCCTTTTGTGCAACTATAAGTGCTACCTCGCCTCGGTTCATCATTCCTACACCAATCTTTAAAGAGTCATGGAATGAGAATTTGCAAAGTCTTGCACATACTCCGCATCCGATAATCTTTGTGAGAAGAGCCACAATGATAAACAGAATTGAGAATATAATGAGGTATGGTGTGATACCGTCTATCTGAGTTTTAAGACCGATTGATGCAAAGAATATAGGACCGAAAAGCATATATGAGCTAACGTCCATTTTCTCAGCAATGTAGTCAGAGGATTTAATGCTGCAAAGAATGATACCTGCTACATATGCACCTGTGATATCGGCAATTCCGAAGAACTCCTCAGCTGCCCATGAAAGGATAAGGCAGAGTGCAAATCCGAATATAGGAATACGGCGATGCTTGCCTTCCTGTCTTTTCTCGAGGAATTTGAATATGTAGTAGCATACAATACCAACACCACCGGCAAAAACAAAGAATGCAACAGTGTTGATGAGTACGTTAACTGGTGACTGAGTAGGATCTTTAAATCCGACTACAAATGTAAGTACGATAATTCCGATTACATCATCTATTACGGCGGCACTCAGTATAGTAGTTCCGAGCCTTCCTTTAAGATGTCCAAGCTCTTTTAAGGCCGATACGGTAATACTTACTGATGTTGCTGTAAGTACAACACCTATGAACACAGACTGTAAGAATTGCTCTGTGTTAGGCGGATAGAATCCATAGAACAGCGCATGAAGCAAATATCCGCCGACAAGCGGTAATGCCACACCTGAGCACGCTATTAAGAATGCGACAGGGCCGACAGAGAGCAAATCTTTAAGATTTGTTTCAAGACCTGCCGTAAACATCAGAAGAATTACTCCGAGCTCAGCCATTTGAAGCAGAAAATCGTTTTGACTGACTATACCCAGGATGCTAGGTCCAATGACAAGACCGGCGATTATTTCGCCGACAACCTGAGGCGCGTGTATTTTCTTAGCGACAAGACCAAATGCCTTAGCTGTGATTATGATAATGGCAAGGTCTTTAAAAAATGAATAAGACTCCATAATTTCACACACCTTTCTTTTACTTGCGGTTTAAAATAACACCTGTTTAATAAAACCGCTTTTTAAAAAAATCTTTCTAAATACTTAACAATTATATTACTCTGTTCTGCGAAAAACAAGCGTGATTTAGGTAGTAATCACAGACAGTTTTTGTGAATAAATTGTATAAAATAGCTGAATTTTTGGTGTGTATATTCATGGATGCCACTATTTGTCAATTAAGCAGGCTATATTTGCCACTGCTTGTTTTATATATTCAGACAACGGCATTTCGTTTATCCCCACTATAATATGTCCGCACTTGTTTATTGGGATAAGCACTTTTTCAGCGCTGCTTTGTGCTACTGCACATGCCATTTTAGGAGTTATTTCACCCAAAAGCGAATCCGCCATTATTATGCCGACAGGTCCTGCTATTATATCTGCCTTTTTGGCGTTCACTACAACCGGGTTTTCGCCTGTTGCACCAACATCAGCTCCTGCCCGCATCATAGCGGCTGTGGCTATGCTGTTTGAGCCTATTGCAATTATATGCAGCTCAGGAAATTCGCTTTTTAATCCGGATACAAGCAGTTTTCCTATCCTGCCGCCTTGACCGTCTATTATAAGTACTGTTTTTGACATCTGCATCACCGTTTCCTTATTGATGTTATTTTAAAATATAATAGCACATTATGACGAGTTTAAAAAGTTCGGTTGAGTTTTTTGATGTAGATGATATAATTTAATGTAGATTTATTCTGATGAAAGGGATGATTTACCGGTGAAATCTCACACATATATTACTGTAAGATATGCGGAGACTGATATGATGGGCATAGTGCACCACTCTGTATATCCAGTTTGGTACGAGGCAGCAAGAACAGACTTTATAAAGCTTTTCGGCATGACATACAGCCAGATGGAAAAGTCGGGAATACTTCTGCCGGTTGTGGAGGTAACTTCAAAGTATATCGGAAGTGCAAGATATGAGGACGAGCTTGACGTAACTGCTCAGGTAAAGAGACTTACTCCGGCAAGAATTGAGTTTTACTACGAGGTGTTCCGCAAGGGTGAGGAAAAGCCTTTAAATACAGGTACAACCACCCACGCATGGGTTGACAGCAATTTTCGTGTAATGAATATGAAAAAGACGCATCCAGATTTATTTGAAAAGCTGTCTGCGTCAGTAGAAGAATAAAATATATAAAAAATCCTGCCGACTTTTTATCGGCAGGATTTTTTTAATCTTTTTTATGAAGTCCTGTTCTGAGAACCATTACAATTACAATTACTATTGCACCGAGAGCAACGGCAAATATCAAAAACGAAGATGAGAGACTGTCGGTGATAAGTATTTGCTTAGGAAGTGACTTGGGCTTTGAAGATGAGGTCTTTGACGATGAAGATTGAGCAGTCTCTGAGGATGTCGACGACTGCTGTGAGGACGACATCTGCTCAGATGAAGTTTCAGATGATGACTCTGACGAACTTTCCTCCGATGAAGATGATTCAGAAGAGGAGGGTTCCTCTTTTACAGCGTTAAAGTTAATGGTATATGTCTTGGTATTTCCTGCTGCGGCTGTGACGGTAACTGTTACAGAGCCTGCGTCAGCCGGAATGTGGCTGTACTGTACTGATTTGCCTGCGGCAGTATAGGAGACAGAAGCGCCAGAGGCAACATTCGGCTGGAATGTAAAGTAATATGAGCCCTCCGGCATATCAAATGAATACTCCGTAGCATCTGTAAAACCGTTAAACTGTTGTCCTACAAGTCTTGTGCCGTTTGTGTCATAAAACTCATAGTAAGCAGATGTTATAGATGCGTCATCGGAAAGAGGCGCCTGCTTTGTAAAGTTTATAGTATATGTGCCGATGCCGTTTACTGTCAGATAAAATGTAGTGTTATCATCTACTGGCATCGCATGAAAATAACCGCCGGAATAAGGGTATGAGTTGCCGTCGTCGTCTTTTAGCGATACTGAGGACGAGGTTTCCATATAAAGCGAAACCATAGCCGCGTTAGACGGAAGTTCAATGGAATGGTCAAATGAATTTAAGCTTAACTCACTGAATGTGTTTAGCTGTGTGCGTGACTCTGTAAATGCGGCATAGCTTAAACTTGAAAGACCTGCCGCGGATACTCTCGGGGCATTTAAAAGAAAAAATAAGATTGATGAAATCAGCATGAGTGCACACAATACAACTGAAATAAAACGAGAGCGAATATTCATATATATAATCCCGCAGTGCTTCGGGGAAATCCTCCTTTATTAAACGGCAGCAAACACCGTGCACCGAAAAATACGTGTTGTTCTTTTCTTTATATAAACTGTCAAAATATAATGTTTTTCTTTTTAAAGTTACAGTATGATTTTATCACGCTGTAAAATATATTGCAACGGTATTGCGACTGAAAAATTATGTATTAAAATATGGACACAGTGTGTTAGTTAGATGATTTTAAGTAATATTGAAAAAGTATATGCAAATGTAAAATATATAAAGGGTATTGTATTACATTTATGGATAGGGTAAAATAAATAGCAGTATCTTGAATATAATTTAGAGAGGTAACAGACGTGCTGAAAAAATATTTAATGGTGTTTTTTGTATCAATGCTGCCGATAGTTGAGCTCAGAGGTGCTATACCTTTCGGTGCGGGAATGGACTTGTCTTTTTG
Organism: uncultured Clostridia bacterium; assembly: GCA_944387335.1. Lineage (GTDB taxonomy): Bacteria > Bacillota > Clostridia > Oscillospirales > Ruminococcaceae > CALXEM01. The sequence goes on from CALXEM010000150.1 coordinate 14,688, forward strand.
GCCTAACTACATTACATGCGTTGTTGGCAATATCCTTCCGGTTCCGTTTTTGATATTGTTTGCAAAGGGAATATTGGAGTGGCTTTCAAAATTTGAAAAAATAGGCCCTTTTTTTGCAAAGATTATAAGAAAAGCCGATGAAAAAGCAAAAAATCTCGGTAAATATGAGCTTTTGGGATTATTCTTATTCGTTGCTATACCTGCTCCCGGCACAGGTGCATGGACAGGCTCACTGATTGCCGCAATTCTGCGTCTGAGACTTGTAAGTGCATTTTCTGCCATAGCACTGGGAGTTATGGCAAGTGGAATAATAATGGGTATAATTTCGTTTGGACTGTTTGGACTTATAAGCTGATAGGCTAATATATAAAAAAGACATATCCGCATCTATCATGAATATATATTATATATATGTACATGGGAGGTGCGGATAATGTTTACTGTGTCACTTAATTTAAACAAAAAGAGAAAGAAAACGGTTGCGATTTGCGGAGTTGTGCTTATTTTTATGCTGGCTGCGGCGTTTACCTTTTCAAAAGGGGCGCTGTTTAAGGAAAAAACAGACAGTTCTGAGCAGACGCTTGCCAAAACTGTTTTGGACACAAACGAAAAGAGAACGGAGTTTTTAAAGTCATTTGGCTGGGATATATCGGCTGAGCCGCTTGAAACAGTTGATGTACAGCTGCCGAGCGAGAGCGATGAGGTTATAGAAATGTATAACCAGATACAGACGGCTCAGGGACTGGATATAAAAAAATATCTTGGCAAAAAGGCTGTCCGCTATACATATGAGGTGAAAAACTATCCCGGTAAGCCGGAGAACATCAGGGCAAATATTATAATGTATAAGGATAAACCCATAGCGGGAGATATAAGCTCTGTTGAGATTAACGGATTTATGCACGGATTTAAAGCTCCGGAGGATATACAAATCCAGATGAACACTCAAAATCAGTAAGTAAAGCGTTTTGAAAGGACGGTAAAAATATTTGGAGAGGCTTGATAAAATAATAGCTTCACAGGGGATATATTCAAGAAAGGAGGTAAAACAGCTTGCGCGTCAGGGCAGAATAACTGTTGACGGAAAAGCTGTTTTATCATCCGATGTAAAGGTTGACGCCGAAAACAGCCATATAGCTGTGGACGGTTCAGAAATATGCGTAAAAAAACACATCTATATTATGCTCAATAAGCCGCAGGGAGTTGTGAGTGCTGCACGCGATGCAGTTACACCAACGGTTATAGACATACTTCCCGATGAGTTTAAGGTAAGAAAAGGGCTTTTTCCTGCGGGAAGACTGGACAAGGATACAGAAGGGTTTGTGCTGATAACAGACGACGGAGACTTTGCTCACAGGATACTCTCTCCGAAAAAACACGTGTCAAAGACATATCTTGCAACTTTAGGAAAGCCGTTTGACAATGTGATTATACAGAAATTTAAGGACGGGGTTTTATTAAAGGACGGGTCACGCTGTCTGTCGGCAGATGTAAGGCTTGTAGAGGACGGGGAAAATCCAGTTGTTGAGGTTATTTTGCACGAGGGGATGTACCATCAGATAAAGCGAATGTTTGCAGCTTGTCAAAATGAGGTTATTGCATTAAAACGAATTAAGATGGGAAACCTTCATTTAGATGAAAATTTGGCGCTCGGAGAGTGCAGAGAAATATCTTACAAAGAATTGTGCATGATTACCGATGAAAAAGCTTAGCTTAATTGTGTCAAATATCGGAATACGAAAAAAATTAGGCATATTAAATAAAGTGTATTTTTAAAGTTTGGATATTTAAATACTTGTTATTGAATACCAAAATTTGATATTATATATGTAGTAAATGAAACTAGTGTTTCATCGCTTATTAAGTTTGGATGGATTTTTTAAATTCCATAATCATTCAGGAGGTACATAAGTAATGGCAAGTTTATCATTAAAGCATATTTATAAAAAGTATGCAGGCGGTGTTACAGCCGTTTCCGATTTCTGCTTGGAAATTGAGGATAAAGAATTTATAATCTTGGTTGGTCCTTCCGGTTGCGGAAAGTCTACAACTCTTCGTATGATTGCAGGTCTTGAGGAGATCACAGAAGGTGAGCTCTACATCGGCGACAAACTCGTTAATGAAGTTGCTCCTAAGGACAGAGATATCGCAATGGTTTTCCAGAACTATGCTCTGTATCCTCACATGACTGTTTTTGAGAACATGGCTTTCGGCCTCAAGCTCAGAAAAACTCCTAAGGATGAGATCAAACGCCGCGTTGACGAGGCTGCTCGTATCCTCGACATCGCACACCTTCTTGACAGAAAACCAAAAGCTCTTTCCGGTGGTCAGAGACAGCGTGTTGCTCTCGGTCGTGCTATCGTTCGTGAGCCTCAGGTATTCCTTCTCGACGAGCCTCTCTCCAACTTGGATGCTAAGCTCCGTGCACAGATGAGAACAGAGCTTTCAAAACTCCACATGAAACTCGGTACAACATTCATCTACGTTACTCATGACCAGACAGAGGCTATGACAATGGGTGATAGAATCGTTGTTATGAAAGACGGTTTCATTCAGCAGGTTGATACTCCTCAGAACCTCTATGATTCCCCAGTTAACACATTCGTTGCTGGATTTATCGGTTCTCCTCAAATGAACTTCATCAACGCTAAACTTACAAAAGTTGACGGCAAATATGTTGTTGTATTCGGTGAGAATGATAAATTCTCCGTTGAGATCCTTGAGGCTAAAGCTAAAGGTTCTGAAATCGAGAACTTCGTAGGTAAAGAAGTTATCCTCGGTATCCGTCCTGAGAACCTCCACGATGAGGAAATGTTCCTTGCTAACGCTACATCTGGCATTATCGATTGCAACGTTGAGGTTACTGAGATGATGGGTTCAGAGACATACCTCTACCTCAACTGCGATGGCAACCCAATGATCGCTCGTGTTGACCCACGTTCTAAAGCTAAAGCTGGCGACGTTATTAAGGTTGGTATCGATGTCAATAAGGTTCACCTCTTTGACAAAGAGACAGAGAAAGTTATCTGCAACTAATTTTAAGATTGCAATATAAACTGATCTAAGAAAAGAGAACACTGTATTTAAAAATACGGTGTTCTCTTTTTATTTATATTTAAATTTATTATATTAAAATGAGGTGAACAGAAGAAAATGAAAAGAATAGAACTTTTGCCGTCAGAAGGTAAATTCTACAAAGCTAATCTTCACTCGCACACAACACACTCAGACGGAAAAATGACTCCCGAGGAGTCTAAAAAAGCGCATATGGAGCATGGATATTCCGTGGTTGCGTTTACTGACCATGAGGTGTATGTAAATCACAAGGAGCTGACTGACGAAAATTTTGTCGCCATAGCAGCTTATGAGATTGACATTAACCAGTTTCCGGACAGAGTTCCGAGATATTACGGAAGAAAGACATATCATATAAACTTCTACGACAAACGCCCATGGGAAAACGAAGAGGAGAAGAAAAATACTATCCTCCCCGAGCAGCGTTATGATGATATAAACTATATAAACTCGTTTATTTATGACATGAACAAAAAGGGATTTTTGTCATGCTACAACCACCCATACTGGTCATTGCAGGACTGCACAGATTATGTGAAGCTGCGCGGACTTTGGGCAATGGAGATATACAACTACGGCTGCGAGATTGACGGACTTTACGGATATCATCCACAGTCATATGATGAAATGCTGCGCGACGGAGCAAGACTCTTCTGTGTATCTACTGATGATAACCACAATCATCATCCGATTGATTCACAGTACAGCGACTCGTTTGGAGGCTTTACGATGATTAAGGCGCAGAAGCTGGACTATGAGTCAATAATCGACGCCATGGAGAAGGGACATTTTTATTCCTCAATGGGACCTGAGATAAAAGAGCTCTACATTGAGGACAACAAGCTCTTTATAAAATGCTCACCTGTTGAGAAAATTTATGTATCCACAATGGAAAGAAAATGCTACTACAAAATTGCCGAAAAGGGTGAGACAATAGACTGTGCGGAGTTTGAGCTTATCGGCAACGAGGGGTATTTCAGAGTAACCTGCCGCGATGAAAAGGGACTTTGTGCAAATTCAAACGCATATTTTATTGATGAGCTCTTTAAAAGCATATAGTATAGCTTTATAAATACAATAAAACAAATTTAAAACACCTGTATTACGGTTGAGAGGAATTTTATCTTTTACTTACAACTGTAATACGGGTGTTTTTCAATTTTTAACATATTTAGCGTGAAATTGTGAAAAAATAAGTTTTAATTCAGTAAGAATTCTTTTAATATTCATATTTTGTTGAAAAATTGGGTTTAGAATGTTACATAAAAGGGCGTGTTTTGTACTTTATTCAACAAATTATAAGAATTATCCTAATCTTTTATCTGTTTTATGTTGCAAAATATCTTCTTTTTATGTAAAATAATAATGATTAGCATGTATGCAAATTGTTTTTATACCAAAACGAGCGTGAAAAGAACACGTAGCGCGTTAGAAAATAATAAAAATTTATTGTAGAAAAGGAGATATAACATGTCAAACAGACTTTTTCAGGGAATAGTTCATCAAATGCACGATTCCATTGACCGTGTTGTCGGTGTTGTTGATAAGTCTAACGTTGTAATTTCATGCAGCGATTTGACAAAAATCGGAGAGAGAAATGACTTCCTTCTCAACTGGCACGATGACAGTGATAACTTTGTCTGCAAAGAGGACGGCTGCACATATAAAGTAGTTGGACCAAAGAGCAGTGCGGAGTATATCGTTTTTGTTGAGGGCAACGACGATATGGCAATTAAATTCAGCAATCTGGCAGCAGTATCTCTGGCTAATATCAAACAGTATTACGATGAGAAGTATGACAGAAACAACTTTATCAAAAACCTTATACTTGACAATATTCTGCCGGGCGACATATATGTTAAAGCAAGAGAGCTTCGTTTCAGCACTGATGTAAGCCGTGTTGTATTCCTTATAAGAATTCTCAATCCAAACGATATTTCTGCTTTTGAAGTTATCCAGAACCTTTTCCCAGACAAGCAGAAAGACTTTTTGTTCAGCATAAGCGAGTCTGAGGTTGTTTTGGTTAAAGAGATTAAAGCAGGTATTGAGATAAAGGATTTGGAGAAGCTTGCACGCTCTATATCCGACACTCTCAGCGCTGAGTTCTGCACAAAGGTAAATGTAGGTATAGGTACTGTTGTAGATACAATGAAGAATCTTCCTAGATCCTTTAAAGAGGCTCAGGTAGCTCTTGAGGTAGGTAAAGTATTTGATACTGAAAAGCCAATAGTAAGCTATGAGAATCTCGGTATCGCAAGACTTATTTATCAGCTTCCTACAACTCTGTGCGATATGTTCTTAAAAGAAGTATTCAAAAAGGGTTCAATAGAAAGCCTTGACCAGGAAACGCTCTTTACAATTCAGAAGTTCTTTGAGAACAACCTGAATGTTTCTGAGACTTCAAGAAAGCTTTTTGTACACAGAAATACACTTGTGTACAGACTTGAAAAGATTAAAAAGCTCACAGGACTTGATCTGCGTGAGTTTGATCATGCAATTATCTTTAAAGTTGCGCTTATGGTTAAGAAATATCTTACATCGACCCCTGTTAAATATTGATTTTCATAAAATGACATTATAAGAAATTTGCGAATAGAGCCTTTTGTTTGCTTGAATGTTTAAAAGCTTACAGAAAGCAGATATTCTCAACCGTACCCGTCTGCTTTCTGTATAGTTTAATATACTGAGAAGGCAGACGGTTTTTTGTGATGATATTGTGAGATGATTTTATTCGGAGAGCTGTAAATGTTCTTGAAAACAGCGAAGTATATACAAAACGAAAGGTCAGTGAAATATCTAAAATGATAGAATTTAAAAACGTATCCAAAACATATCCGAACGGAACAAAAGCTCTTAAAGATGTGAGCCTTAAGATAAATGACGGCGATTTTGTTTTTATAGTAGGTTCTTCCGGAGCAGGAAAAAGTACACTTATTAAAATGCTCCTAAGAGAAGAAGTTGCTTCATCGGGAAGTGTAGTTGTAAACGGTTTTGATTTGAATAAGATGAAACGCAGACGTATACCGGCATTCAGACGTTCCTTGGGAGTAGTTTTCCAGGACTTTAGACTGATACCAAATATGTCTGTTTACGATAATGTTGCATTTGCAATGAGAGTTACAAATGCTTCGAGCAGAGATATAAGAAAGAGAGTTCCATACATATTAAATCTTGTTGGACTTCCAAATAAAGCTAAGGTTATGCCAAGTCAATTATCGGGCGGTGAGCAGCAGAGAGTTGCGCTTGCAAGAGCACTTGTAAACAACCCGCAGCTCATAATAGCTGATGAGCCAACCGGAAATATCGACCCTGAGCTGTCGTATCAGATAGTTGATTTGCTCAACGAAATAAATAAATGCGGTACTACTATTGTTATGGTAACGCATGAGCACGACCTTGTTTATCAGTTTGACAGGCGTGTGATTACAATAGATAACGGTATGGTCGTTTCTGATACGGACTGGGAGGTATAATTTACAGTGAAAAGCGGTAATTTTGCGTATTTAGTAAAAGAGGGCGCAAGGAATGTATGGGTAAACAGACTTATGTCCTTGGCGTCTGTCGGTGTTTTGATTGCATGTATGCTGCTTATGGGCGGTGCAATGCTTATAAGCTATAACATAAATGAGGCTGTTGGATATGTAGAAAATCAAAATGAAGTAGTTGTTTTCTTGGACGAAAACTTAACCGATGAACAGATGAAATCCATAGGCACTCAAATTGAGAATAAAGGCAACATCAGCAAATCGACCTTTGTTTCAAAGGATGATGCGCTCTACGACATGATTGAAGAAATGGGCGAGTCGCAGGACATAATGGATGGACTTTTGACAGAAAATCCGCTTTTGGACTCCTATGAAATAAGTGTGTCTGATTTGTCGATACTCTCTGACACAGTTTCTAAAATCGAAAATATAGATGGCGTATATAAGGTCGTTTCTCCTACGGAAGCAGCGTCGACGCTTACAAGTATAAGAAAGATTGTAAACATTGCGGGAAGCGCGATAATAATTATACTGTTTGTAGTATCTATCGTAATTATTGCAAATACAATTAAAATTACAATATTCAACCGCAGAAAAGAAGTAAGCATAATGAAATATGTCGGTGCGACAGACTGGTTTATTAAATTCCCGTTTATAATTGAGGGTATTATAATTGGTCTTTTGTCGTCGGCGATTGCTTACGGTATGCTGTGGCTTGGTTATCAATATTTGATGGAAAACCTGTTGACACACAATTCGTCATGGTTGCAGGGCGTAGCTGAAAGCTTTGTATCCTTTGATCAGATAGCTCTGTCCGTAGCAATAGGATTTTTCGGCTCCGGAGTGGGAATCGGTGCAATAGGAAGTTCTATATTTGTAAGCAAATATCTTAAGGTTTAATTGCTTGTTTTTATTTTATGAAAGGAGAAGTATTCATTGAGAAAGACTGTTAAAAGACGTTTGGTTTCTCTTACGGCTCTTGTTTGTGCTGTAACAGTTACAATGGGTGCCGGAATGAGAATTTATGCCGGAGAGATAGATGAGCTTCAGGACGAGTACGATGCGCTTGAACAGCAGCAGCAGGAGATAGAAGATAATCTCCAGAAAGCTCAGGATGAGAAGGAAAGACAACTTGAAATAAAACAACAGATTGACAGTCAGATTACTTTGACAAAAGAACAGATAGAAAATCTGAATTCACGTTTGGATGCACTTGAAAGTGCAATAGCTGAAAAAGAAACAGAGATAGCTGAAAAAGAAGAAGAAATAGATGAGAATGTTGAGTTGTTTGAGGAGCGTCTGCGTTCAATGCAGGTAAACAACACAACTACAACACTGGGCGTTTTGTTCGGAAGTGACAGCTTTTCTGATTTTCTCTCACGTGCAGAGAGCATTAAGCGCATAACAGACCATGACAAAGAGCTTGTTGATAAGCTTGTTCAGGACCAAAAGGACATAATCTCTGCAAAGGAGCAGATTGAGGCTGACAAGAGTGAAGTTGACAGTGTTAAGGTTCAAATGGTGGAAAAAGAAAGCCAGCTCACCTCACAGTTGGAAGAAGCTCAACAGCAGATACAGGATTTAACTCAGCTTGAAGAGGATTATTATGCTAATCAGGAAGAGGTAAAGGCACAGCAGGATGAGGTTCAGGCAGAGATAGACAGAATATATGCTGAAAATGCAAATTCAAGTTCAAGTTCATCTACTGGAGATTATTCTGAGGGTGAGTTTACATGGCCTGTTCCTGGATATCCTAATATTACATCATACTATGGATGGAGATTTAACAACACTGATTTCCATACAGGTATAGATATATCCGGATGGTCTGTATACGGTAAAAATATTGTAGCTGCAAAGAGCGGTACAGTAATTTATGCTAAGGATACATATACTCCGGGAGTCGGTTACGGAAGATACCTCATTATCGACCACGGCGGCGGAGTATCTACTCTGTACGGACATACGAGTGAATTGTATGTAAGTGTTGGAGATTATGTAACAGCAGGTCAGCCGATAGCTGCCGTAGGCTCTACAGGATGGTCAACCGGACCGCATCTGCATTTTGAGATAAGAATAAACGGTCAGACACAAAACCCACTTAACTATTTTTAATTGAGTTTTAAGCCTGACATCGAAATGACAGATAATGTGGTTTGAAAATAAATTTAAACATCAAGGAGTAATCAGATGAATAAAAAAATATCGCTGGGTGCTTCACTTACAGTAATGATAATTGTGGCAACAGTGACCTTTGCAATTACTATGGTATTTGCAATGAACATTTTTAACGAAAAGGTGTACAACATTAAAGAGCGAGAGGAAATGTATACAAAGCTGTCTGAGATAGACAGAATAGTTCGCCAGAACTATAACGGTGAAATAGACGAGCAGCAGCTTTCCGACGCTATTGCAAGCGGATATATGAGCGGTATAGGCGATAAATACGGAATGTATATAACCGCCGAGGACTATGCCGAGATGAACGAATCCTATAACGGTAAAGTTGTCGGAATAGGAATTGAGGCTGTTCAGGATTCAAGCGGCTATATTAAGGTTATTGATGTATATGCCGATTCACCTGCTGTAAGCGCAGGAATTAAAAAGGGCGACCTCATAGTTAAAATCAACGATACCGACGTAAATGCAAACAGTTATTCTCAGGCAATAGAACAGCTAAGCGGTGAAGAGGGAGATAAAGTTACTGTCGTAATAAGAAGAGATACTGAAGATATAACGATGGAAATCACTCTCCGTTCAGTTGAAGTTCCGACAGCAGTTGGAAAAATGCTTGACGGAAATATCGGATTTATTCAGATAAAGAAATTTGACGAGGCTACACCTACTCAGTTCAACAAGGTGCTTGACAGCCTGATTTCACAGGGAGCAGGAGCTATAATTTTCGATGTAAGAAATAACCCGGGCGGTACAATAACATCTGTAACTAAAATTCTCGACAGACTTCTGCCTGAGGGAGATATAGTCTCCGCAACATATAAAGACGGTACAACCGAGGTGCTCGCTACATCCGATGCCGAAGAGGTAGCACTGCCAATGTTTGTTTTGACAAATAGCCAAACGGCAAGTGCAGCAGAGCTTTTTGCACAGGCAATAAAGGATTATAACAAAGGTGTTACTGTCGGTACCACCACATACGGTAAAGGTCTTATGCAGACAATATATAAGCTCAGCGATGGTTCTGCTATTGATGTTACAATAGCAAAATATAATCCTCCTAAGAGTGAGAACTTTGATGGTGTTGGTGTAGCACCTGATTATGAGGTTAAGCTTTCACCTGAAGAGGAAAAGAATTATTATGACTTGACAGAGGATACCGACCCGCAGATTCAAAAGGCAATAGAGCTTGCAACAGCATCTATGAGAGCGGGCGGAGTTATTGAATCCGATTCGTCATCTTCATCCGAGGCTTCTTCGGACACTTCCTCCGAAACAGCTTCTGCTGAAACTTCCTCGTCTGAGCAGTCTTCTTCTGAAGAAAGCTCATCTGCAGCTGCATAATATAAGACAGTATTTTAATATAAACTTATAAGATATAAACGGACTGTTGTAAATATTTTTACAGCAGCCCGTTTTATGTACGGTTATGGGTTTGTTAAAATACAATTTTAAATGTAATAAAATGTAATAAATTTATATAACATAAAATATAATAAAAAATTATATACAGTACTTATAATATATAAATAAAATGTGCAAAAATTAACTTGACACTGTGCTGTTGTTTTTATATAATACTAGGTATTGTCGTGATTCTTTAATTATGAAAGGAAGCTTGAATAATGGCAAAACAGATACTTGTTACTGACGAAGGCCTTAAAAAACTTGAGGCTGAACTCGAAGAACTTAAATCGGTAAAAAGAAAAGAAATTGCAGATAAAATTAAAGTAGCGCTCTCTTTCGGTGACCTTTCCGAAAACAGCGAATATGATGAGGCAAAAAACGAGCAGGCCATTGTAGAGGCCAGAATTGCCACACTTGAGCAGATGCTTAAAAATGTAAAAATTCTCGATGCTGCTGACCTTTCAACTGACACAATCCATGTTGGTTCTAAAATGAAGCTCAAAGACATTGAGTTTGACGAAGAGATTGAATATCAGATAGTAGGTTCTACCGAGGCTGACCCATTTGACGGAAAAATTTCAGATGAGTCACCTGTTGGTCAGGCTTTGCTCGGACATAAAGTCGGAGATATTATTGATGTTGAGACTCCGTCCGGCGTTATAAAATTTGAAGTGCTTGAGATTTTAAAGTAAACTGTCAGAACGTGTGACATAGTAAAAAGGACTGCCGTAAGATTGCATTTTGCGGCAGTCCTTTTAAAATGGCTTGATTTATATTAAAAATAATTGCAATCGAGTGTAAATAGTTTTATAATATAATTTGATTACTCGCATATAGGTAGTTTGCAGAAAACCGCTTTGTGTGCGGAAAGGAAAAGGTATTTTAAATGCAGGAAAATAAAAATTCAAATGCTCAAAACCAGCAGGAACTTTCTGAAATTTTGCGTATCAGACGTGAAAAGCTTGCAGAATTGCAGCAGAACGGAAAGGACCCGTTTAAAATTACAAAATATGATGTGAGCAACCACAGCTCAGATTTAAAAGATAATTTTGAAGCTTATGAGGGAAAAACAGTTTCCATTGCAGGACGTATGATGTCCAAGCGTGTAATGGGTAAAGCTTCATTCTGCAATGTTCAGGACTTAAAGGGAAATATTCAGTCATATGTTGCGAGAGACAGCATAGGTGAGGATGAGTACAAAGCCTTTAAGAAAATGGACATCGGCGATATAGTCGGTATAACAGGTACTGTATTTAAGACAAAGACAGGTGAAATTTCTATCCATGCCGAAGCAGTTACTCTGCTTTCAAAGAGCCTTCAGGTTCTTCCGGAAAAATTCCACGGACTTACCAATACAGATATCCGTTACCGTCAGAGATATACTGACCTCATCATGAACCCTGAGGTAAAGGATACATTTATCAAACGTTCTAAGATTATCAGCGCTATCCGCCAGTACCTTAACGGACAGGGCTTTATGGAAGTTGAAACACCTATGCTGGTTGCAAATGCCGGCGGTGCTGCTGCAAGACCGTTTGAAACTCACTTCAACGCTCTTGATGAGGACCTAAAGCTCCGTATTTCTCTTGAATTATACCTGAAAAGACTTATCGTAGGCGGTATGGAGCGCGTTTATGAGATTGGACGTGTTTTCAGAAACGAGGGACTTGATACAAGACACAACCCTGAGTTTACCTTGATGGAGCTCTATCAGGCATATACAGACTACCACGGCATGATGGACCTTACTGAAAATCTCTACCGCTATGTTGCAAAAGAAGTTCTTGGAACAACAAAGATAGCATATAACGGCATTGAGATGGATCTCGGAAAGCCGTTTGAGAGAATTACAATGCTTGACGCTGTAAAGAAATACTCCGGTGTTGACTTTAATGAAATACACACTCTCGAAGAGGCAAGAGCTGTTGCAAAAGAGCACAACATTGAGTTTGAGGAGAGACATAAAAAAGGCGACATACTCAATCTGTTCTTTGAGGAATATGCAGAAGAGCACCTTGTTCAGCCTACTTTCGTTATGGATCACCCTATCGAAATTTCTCCGCTTACAAAGAAAAAACCTGAAAATCCTGAATATACAGAGCGTTTTGAGTTCTTTATGAATGGCTGGGAGATGGCAAACGCTTACTCCGAGCTCAACGACCCTATCGACCAGAGAGAGCGCTTTAAAGCTCAGGAAGAGCTTTTGGCACAGGGCGACGATGAGGCAAACACAACTGATGAGGACTTCATGAATGCACTTGAGCTCGGTATGCCTCCAACAGGTGGTATAGGCTTCGGTATAGACAGAATGGTTATGATTATGACTGATTCTGCTGCTATCCGTGACGTGCTCTTGTTCCCGACAATGAAAACGCTGGACAAATAAACCCAGTGTTTATGCGGGTTTACAGCACATCAAATCCCAGTTGACAACA
>CALXEM010000151.1 GCA_944387335.1 uncultured Clostridia bacterium
GGCCGGAATCGAACCGGCGACCTCATCCTTACCAAGGATGCGCTCGTACCGACTGAGCTACAGTAGCCTATTAAATTGGGATGTTTCTTTCCTGCTAAACTCAGGGAGAGTCACATCCTTACCAAGGACGTGCTCTGCCTCCTGAGCCATAACAGCACATTTAAATAGCTATATTATTATACTATAAGCCAATTTACTTGTCAATATATTTATGCCTTTAAAAGTATAAAACAAGGACCTGTACATATGTACAGGTCCTTGTTTTATTTAAGGTACACTAATCAACAAGTGAATTAGAAATTAAGCCTGGATTGTCTGCTCGAGAGCTTTGTTGATCATCTCAAGAGCCTCTTTATAACCCATTGCCTCACACTGTGGAAGTACTACAGAGTTCCAATCCTCAAGAGCCATCTCACCTGTGATAACTTTCATTGAGCACTCCTCAACGTAAGTATCGATAGGTGTCATAATGTCGTTGTATCTCTTCTGATCGTCCTCATTGTACCAGGAAGCAGGTGTTCTTGGGTCTGGATCGAAAGCATCAGCTTCTTTAAGAGTATTGTAGGATTTCTCAGCCTGTGAACCAGGTGTGATACCAAGTACTCTGTAACCCTCTTCGTCTACAACGTTCTGGAACTCAACTTTGTTGAGACCAAGGCTTTCAACGTTATCAACTTTCTTAGGATCGTAACCCTCTTCGAAAGTGATGTTACCCTCTTCGTCCTCGTTCCACATCTGACCTTTTATACCGTAGTCAAGAGCTTTGATACCCTCTTCAGAGTATGTCCAGTCGAGGTACTTAACGAGTTCTTCTTTGTACTGGGAGCTCTCAGCAATAACTTTAGTCATACCATAGTAACCGTTGAGTGTCCATGTACCGTAACGTTTGCCGTTGTATGTTGGCTGTACGAATGTTCTGAGATCCCAACCCTCGTCGAGAGAAGCAGCATTTGTCTGCATGATCTCATCAGCAAATGTAACATAGTCATATGTCATGAATGCTTTGTTGTTAGCGAACTGCTCGAGGAACTGCTCGTCAGAGAGTGTAGCAAACTCTGGGTGGAGAAGTCCGTTAGCATAGCAGTCTCTCATAAATTTGAGACAGTCGATGTAACCAGGCTGAGCAGGACCGTAGCTGTATTTACGAGTATCGAGGTCGATCATCATAACTGTACGAGCGTTACGGAAGTCACCCTGAGCGTCGATTGCGTGTGTTGCACCCCATCTAGATGTGTATGGGTAGGAATCAGGATAGAGCTCTTTGAGCTGAACGAGTACATCGTACATTTCCTCAAATGTTGTTGGGATAGCGATGTTGTGTTTCTCAAGGATATCATAACGAATGATCCAGGACTCATCCATGATCATACCGTCATAGATACGAGGAGTACCATAGATGTTACCGTCGGAGTTCTTAGCAACAGACTCTGCCGGTGGATACTCTCTGAGCATGTTGATGAAGTTAGGCATTTTGCCCTCTTCGATATAAGGTGAAAGGTTGATGAAAGCACCTTTCAAACCATACTCTTTAGACATGTTAGCACTTCTGAGGCAAAGAAGGTCTGGCAGATTACCACCTGCAAGAACTGTAGCAACTTTCTCCTCATAGCTTGAAAGAGGTACGCACTGTGGTTCGAAATCGATGTTTGTGTAGTATTTGATTGTCTCAAATACTGGCTCCTCACCTGTGAAGATGTAAGAACCTGTGTTGAAGAAGTATGTTGGCTGGATAACCTCAGAGCTGATTGCTCCAGGATTTGAGCCATCTTCTCTTGGCTCAGTCACAGCTTGTTCGCCGGAGCCGGACTTTTTGCCGTTGTTACATGCTGTCATACCAACAACCATACATGTTGCCAGACAAGCACTGATAACTCTTTTGAAGTTAATCATTGTTTTTCCCTCCTGAATTGATTTAACAGAAAAGTTTTATTTTGATAAATTCGGTTTTTCCGAAAAAATCACTTAAAATTAACCCTTAACTGAACCGATCATAACACCTTTTGCAAAGTATTTCTGTACAAATGGGTATACGCACATGATTGGGATCATTGTAAGTACGATTGAAGCGGATTTTAGCGACTGAGTTGACATTGCCTTATTCTGGTCAACATCCTTCTGTCCGTCTGCACCACTTGAAGCCATTGTAGCGTCTACAAGGATACTTCTAAGAACCATCTGAAGTGAATAAAGCTCAGCATTGTTGAGGTAGAGCAAAGCGGAGAAGAAGTCGTTCCAGTAACCTACAGCTGTGAAAAGTCCGATTGTAGCCAAAACAGGTTTTGAAAGCGGCATAACGATTTTCCAGAGAACTGTCCAGTCGTTTGCACCGTCAATGTAAGCGGACTCGTGAAGGCTTCCCGGAATACCGCGGAAGAACGAACGCATGATTATGAGGTTCCATGCGCTGATAACGCCAGGAATAATCATAACAAGTCTTGTATCAAGCAAGTGGAGCATACGCATGTTGAGGTATGTAGGAATCATACCGCCGCCGAAGAACATTGTAATAATGTAGAGAACGGATATGAAGCCTCTTGCTTTAAATTTGTCTGTTGCAAGCGGATAAGCCGCCATTGGTGTTACGAGAAGTGTGAGCACTGTACCGCAAGTAGTATACATGATTGTATTCATATAAGATGTCGGAAACTGCGGGTGCTTGAGCATCTCATTGATAGCTCCCAAATCGAAGCCTTTAGGAATTATGTAAACGTTTCCTCTTATAACTTCACCAGGATCACTTATAGATGTTGCCAAAACGTATAAAAGCGGATAAAGCATTATAACGTTTACAAACATCAAAATAATAAATACTATTATATCGAAAATAACGTCGCCTATCGGCTGTTTAACTTTAGTTCCCTTTGAACTCATTGTCATAGAAAGCATTGTTTTGTTCTCCTTTCATAATTCATAAAATTACACGAATGTGGTATGCGCCTTTTCCTGGCAGCATGTTACCATTACCACAGACCCTCGTCCATGAACTTCTTGGAGAACCAGTTTGCGCCGAACAGGAATATAATGTTAATCAAGCTGTTAAACAAACCTACCGCTGTGGAGAGGCCGAAATCCTGCTCAAGCATACCTTTACGGTAAACCCAAGTTGAAATAACGTCGGCTGTCTCATATGTTGCTGGCTGGTAAAGAAGAAGAACTTTCTCAAATCCTACAGAAAGTATTGAACCGACCTTCATAATAAACATAACCATAATTGTCGGGATAATGCACGGAAGCGTAATGCTGATCATGCAGCGGAAACGTGAAGCACCGTCGATTTTTGCTGCCTCATAAAGCTGTACATCAACGCCGGAGATTGCAGCGAGGTATACAATACTTCCGTAACCTACGCCCTGCCAGATATCAGATGCAATATATATTGTTCTGAACCATTTAGGGTCGTTGAGGAACTGAATCGGATTTCCGCCCAAAGTGGAGATGATGATATTGATGATACCACCGTCAACAGAAAGAACGATTTTGAGAATACCAACAATAATAACTGTTGAAATGAAGTGTGGAAGGTATGATATTGTCTGTGTTACTCTCTTAAATCCGGAAAAACGCACCTCATTGAGTATGAGTGCAAGGATAATCGGAGCAGGGAAAGTCCATATTATACCGTAAAGACCGAGTACAAAAGTGTTTCTCAAAACTCTGAAGAAGTAAGGATCTTTAAAGAATCTTATAAAGTTTTCAAATCCTATCCATTCTGAACCGGATATTCCGCCATACAGGTTATAGTCATAAAAAGAAATGACAATACCGTACATTGGTAAATACTTAAACAGTATCAGCAGAATAAGGCCAGGCAAAGAAAGCGCCCAGAGTATTTTGTTGTGTTTAAAATCGTAAACGACAGCATCTGCGAAACGTGCAAAAATGTTCTTCTTTACAGGTGCGTTTAACGACTTCGCATTTTTAGCCATTCATGCGTCCCCCTATTTTATTTTTTGAAGAAAACATGTACAAACTTTCGCCAAATTGACGTTTTCTTCAATATAGTAATGTCATATCGACATCGTCTATGACTTATTTTAGCAAAAAGATGTTCTGTATGCAAACATTTTTTGAACAATTTATAAATATGATATTATTTTTTTATTGAGGTATAAACTGCCTTTTTCGTCTTTAATTTGTATTTTTTTGCTTTTTGTTTTAAATGTCAAAAAAACATTTATATATTTTATATAACTTTGCAAACTTAGAGTATTTTTTTCAATTTATATACTTTTTGTTTAAAAAAATACCAATTACTATTTTTTTCAAAAAGTCAATAGCATTTAAATAAAATTCATAAAGATATCAATTTTTTTATATCGTTAATGTAAATTTATTCCACTAATTTTTACTTACGCAGCAGGGCTTATTAACTTTCAATTAACAAATTTGCAATATTACGATAAATTATTTATAACTATTGTATTCTATTTCTACATATATAATTCTTATTTTTTAGCAAAAAGGATAAACTCTAAATACAAAATGCCAAAACGCAAAAAACACTGCACTTTATTAAATGGCTAAAGTGCAGTGTTTTTTATTTGATATTATTTTTACAAAATTGAATAATCTCTGTTTACAAAAAGTCCGTTTACACTCCAAATAGACTTTTCACTTTCAAGTGCTATCTCGAATATTCCGTCCTCACTTTGTACAACAGGTATTACAACAGCCGAAAACTCACCTGCTTTAAGCGTTCTTTTTACTTCTACAAAAGCATTTACAGGGCTCTTTATCAGAATATCAGTATCCAAATCTGCATTTCCGCAGGAAATGAGAATATCGTATTTACCCTTAGGAAGCTCAAACGCAAATACGGCCTTTTCATCTGACACAATGCTCTTTCTCCTTAAAGCATCATACTTTGCACAGTCAGTTTCCTTTAAAGTACCGTGTTCTTTAAAGCCGTATCCATTATATACACTGAACTCACTGTCAGGCAGTACATCTACCGACATAAACGCGTTTTCATAGTCAGTGTGATGATTTTCACCGAATATATTCTCATCTTTAAATGCTCCGAATGAAAAACTGTATACAGTCATTCTCCTTCTCGGGTCATTTGCAACATAATAGTTTTTAAGGAAACTGTCAACAGCTTTTGTGTAGTCAGTATCTGAGTTCTTACCTATATATATACGGCGTCCTGTATGAGCTGTATGCACAAGCACATCCTCAAAATTTTCGCATGCCTTGTCTTCATTAAAATTATCACGAAAAACAGTATCAGACTCAATTAAGTAGCACATCATAGGCTCAGTGTCAAAGCTGATATAGTCGCCCCTGTCGCTTACAAACAGTTTTTGTCCGTATTCATCTGACACCTGCATATTCTCAGGCAGATTTTCCTTATAAATACGGCACCTGCCACCGTTTTGGCTTGTTATCTTCACAAATACCGTCTTCTTATCTTTTCTTTCTGCGCTTACTAAAAATCCGCCCTTTGCCAAAAGCGAGTCAAATGAACAGTCATTCCAAGCAGGATATACCATTTTTTCACTGATTAAGCTGTTGGCGTCGCGCATTACCTCCCGCTCACCTTTAGGCACCGCCGGGAATACGCAAATCTTACCGTCATAGCTCTGCATGAGCATTTCATTTATCGCAGCGGCAGTTTCTCCTATACACTCCATCATAAACGGATAGTAGTACGGCGGCTTATTGACACAGCAGTGGTTTATAAAGCGCTCTGTTTCCTCTGCTCCCATACCGTTTGAGCGCAAAATCAAATCAAGTCCCTTTTCATACAAAAGGCGTATCGCAGTATCACCTTTTGCAAGTCTTGAAGCGGCGCATGAAAGCCATCCATATCCGAATACACCAAGCTCAGTGTTGTCCTCAACAAAATTGAGTGTCCTCTCAGCTAAAAGCCTTGTCTTCTCATCCGAGTGCATGGAGATTTCACCTATCGGGAATATAGGCATAAGCAAGGACGGATGTCTTAGCTTTATTCCGACAGGCGCAAAGTCCGAATCCTTCATAATCTCACCGTAATTTTTAAATACATCGGTCTTATACTCAGGCATCGCACTGTAAAACTCTGATACACTGTCGGTAAACTCATCTTTAACATCCAGTATTTTGGCCGCCTTTAGAGTGATTTTACTCAGATATTTGAGCGTTGCAATCGTTATAACTGAATTTTGAGTAAGCGGTCCCTGCTCAGGTGAAACATCAGGGAATATAACGACTTTGCCATCCTCATCATAGCTCGCAAAGGCCATGGCAAATTTAAGTATGTCACAGAACATAGGATACGCGCTCTTTCTCAAAAAGCTTTTATCCCCTGTGTATTCATAGTACCACCACAAGAACTGAGCACACCACGGCCACATGCAGTTATAAAATACATGCGGATAGTCCATGGCAACTCCCGGCATATTGTAAAACTTTTCAGCTCGAAGCTCAGCAAAAGGCTTGTATGACAAGAAGCCGTCGTTAAAAGCGCGTGCAAGCTCCATACGGTTTGCAGTATAAACAGGCCAGTAAGACGCCTGAATATTTACATCCCAATACCATAGACTTCCCCAAATAGTCGGTCTTTTTATATCCCAAAGTCCGTTTAAGCCACTTGCCTGTTCCTTTCTTTTACCATTACGTCCGCTGCAACATTCAAGCAAGTAGAGGTTATAGTGCCACAGCCTTTCAAGGAATTTGTCAGGTATAGTTATACTGCTCTTTGAGGAAAACTGTTTCCAGTACTCTTTATGTGCCGCTTTATGCTTTTCGATATTTTTTTCTATTCTGTTCACATAAGTATGTACAGCCGACTGCGTATTTTTGTCGGACAGCTTTGTTACAACGGCAGTTATAACAGAGAATTTTTCCTGTGTATCTTCATTTAATATAAATTCGATTTCATCGTCTTTTATAACGGCAGTACCGCCTGCATTTACAAAGCTCATCTCTACGGTAAATTCAAACGGTTTAAAGTTTTCTCTGTCCTCATTATCAGGATAAAACTCCACATGGCATACAACTGATTTTTCATCTTTCTGAGAAAACTCGCATTTAAAATCACTGTATCCCCTTGCCTGCGGATATTTTATCGCCACAGACTTAACACAGCCCTTTTTACTCTGCTCAAATTCGCACAAAACAGCGTCCGCGTCGGATAAAACTGTCTGAGTCATTTTTACGGATGTTGTGTCGTCCTTTTCGCTTTTGGGTGAAAATTTAAACTCAGCTGACTCAATATCCAGCTCCAGTCGTGTTTTCTTAGAATTTTCAAATTCATCGGAAAAGCGTGTGATTATATCGCCTGTTAAAGGATGACTTGTTCCCATTATAGATTTAGGACGCCTTTTCTCAGCCGTAGCAGGCCAGATTATACGCTGGTAGTTGAGGTATTCCTCACTGCTGTTGTCCCTGAAAGATTCTCTGCACGCCTTTAAAAGCTCCTCAAAGCTTCTAGGTTCACCAAAATCGATTTCACCGTTTTTAAGCTTTTTTTGATAGTTCTGAGAATATCTCTCATACATTGTGTAGTACACTTCATAGTGATTTAAAGCGCACGTTAAAGTGTTGTCCTTAAAATAGCTCATACATCCGAACACACCGTTTCCCTGTGGCAACGCCTCATTCCAGTCTGTTGCGGTGTTCTGCATAACTATTTTATGCCCCATTTTTCTTTTCTCCTTTTTATTAACATACATATAAATACAGTCAAATGCAGCATTAGTGATATATGAAATACACCTGACGCAACATAAGACCCAAAGTCAAAACCTTTACTTGCCATTTTAAGACCGGCAGCCAAAGCATATATCTGCATTAAAAACCAAATTCCCGCTATCCATCTGCCCATATGATTATGTACATATTTTAATTCTTTGCATGTAGCTATAATTAAAAACATGCTGAACAAAATAACCGCTGCAATATTGAGAATAAACGCTTTATCATAGAGTTCTATACAATTCTGAATATAACTGTTGTCGATAAGCGCATTGCCTTCCACTTTTTCAATTCCTATGTGAAGAGTTGTCCTTGTCTGAACAGCTATGTATATACCGTATACAGAAAATATAACCGATAATATCCCCTCTAAAATAAGAATTACATTACTCTTTATTTTATATAAAAAATACTCCGCTAAAAAAACTGCAAAGTATAAAAACAGTATCGGCGGTATAGTTAGTGCACCTATTGTCATCACATCACCCCATATTTATTAAACAATGTTATCTATACGCCAATTATGCCTTCTTTTATCAAATATTGCAATAAGTAAATATAAAAAAGCAATAAACGCAAAAAACACCGCATTTTTATGCGGTGTTTTTTAACTGGCTTAGCAGGATTTATTTATTTTCGCCGTAGAACGCTTTCTTGTACACGTCTACTATCTCGCTGATGAGCGGGTATCTCGGGTTCGCAGTTGTGCACTGATCTTCAAGTGCATGGTCTGCAAGCTCCTCAACCTTGGCCATAAATACCTTTTCATCAATTCCGCAGTCCTTAATGGATGTTGGGACATCAAGCTCTTTTATGAGTTTGAATATTGCATCTATAAGGCTCTGTACACCTTCCTCAGTAGTTGAGCAAGGGAGTCCGAGGTATCTTGCAATCTCAGCATATCTCTGATCAGCTATAAATTTCTCGTATTTCGGGAAAATTGTGAACTTAGTAGGCTTCTGCGAGTTATATTTAATTACATAAGGCAGGAGAACTGCGTTTGCTCTTCCGTGCGGTAAGTGGTACTCTCCTCCGAGCTTATGAGCCATGGAGTGGTTGAGTCCCAAAAATGCGTTTGTAAACGCAAGTCCCGCGATACATGAAGCGTTGTGCATTTTCTCACGTGCTACAAAGTCTGTTGCGCCGTTTTTGTAAGCGCGCGGCAGATACTCAAATACAAGCTTGATAGCGTGCATTGCAAGACCGTCTGTATAGTCCGAAGCCATTACAGAAACATATGCCTCAATAGCGTGTGTGAGAACATCCAGTCCTGTGTCAGCTGTTGCGCTCTTAGGCAGACTCATTACAAACTGTGGGTCAATGATAGCCACATCAGGTGTCAGCTCATAGTCTGCAAGCGGATATTTGATGTTGCCGTTTTCCTTATCTGTAATAACAGAGAATGAGGTAACCTCAGAACCTGTACCGGATGTTGTAGGAATGCAGACAAGCTGTGCCTTTTCGCCGAGTTTCGGGAAGTGGTAGCTTCTCTTTCTTATATCCATAAATTTAAGTCTGAGTCCGTCAAAGTTGGTTTCCGGGTGCTCGTAGAACAGCCACATACCTTTAGCCGCGTCTATTGCAGAACCACCGCCCAAAGCGATTATTACATCAGGCTTAAAGTTGTTCATAGCCTCAACTCCGCGCATAATTGTAGTAACAGATGGGTCCGGCTCAACGTCTGAGAATATCTCAGCGTGGCAGTAGTCCTTTCTCTTTCTTAAATAGTAAAGGATTTTATCTACGTTGCCGAGCTTAACCATTGTCGGGTCAGTTACGATAAATGCACGTGTAATGTCAGGCATTTTTTCAAGATACTGAATAGAGCCGTTTTCAAAATAAATCTTCGGCGGAATTTTAAACCACTGCATATTAACTCTCCTCTTAGCCAGACGTTTTTTGTTCATAAGGTTTACAGAGGATACGTTTGAGGTAGTGGAGTTTCTTCCGAATGAACCGCAGCCCAATGTAAGCGACGGTGTATTTGTATTGTAAATATCACCAATAGCACCCTGTGCAGACGGGCTGTTTGCGATAACACGTCCTACCTTCATAGCTTCGCTGTAAGCTTTACAGAGCTCCTCGTTATTTGAGTGTATTACAGCAGAATGTCCGAGTCCTCCGAACTCAAGCATCTTTTCAGCTTTCTCAAAGCCCTCTTTAGCGTCCTTTACTACAAAGTAAGCCAGTACAGGTGAGAGCTTTTCTCTGGAGAGCGGATAATCAGGTCCTACGTCATCGAGCTTAGCCAAAAGAATTTTTGTACCCTCAGGAACCTTTACACCTGCCTGAGCAGCTATCCACTCGGCTGTTTTTCCTACTATTGCGGAATTGAGCGCATGTGTCTGAGGATTTATAACATAGTCGGAAACTTTCTTAATCTCCTCACCCTCAAGGAAATAGCAGTTATTTTCCTTCATTACTCTTTCAAATTCTGCACTTATCTCCTCGTCTACTATTGCAGCCTGCTCGGAAGCACAAATCATACCGTTGTCAAATGTCTTGGACATTATGAGGTCTGTACATGCTCTCTGAATATCTACATCTTTATTGATATAGCATGGTACGTTTCCAGGTCCTACACCGAGAGCAGGTTTACCTGCACTGTAAGCCGCTTTAACCATTCCGGCACCGCCTGTTGCAAGTATAAGTGAAACACCCGGGTGATTCATAAGTGCGTTTGTAGCCTCAAGCGAAGGATACTCAATCCACTGAATGCAGTCCTCAGGTGCTCCGGCTTTTACAGCTGCGTCTAAAAGAACCTTTGCAGCAGCCGCAGAGCATTTCTGAGCTGATGGGTGAAAACCGAAGATGATAGGATTTCTTGTCTTTATTGCGATAAGCGATTTAAACATCGTTGTTGATGTCGGGTTTGTAACAGGTGTAACTCCTGCGATTATACCGATAGGCTCAGCTACCTCAACATAGCCCTCCTGCTCGTTTTCATCAATTATTCCTACTGTTTTTTGATTTTTAATGGAGTGCCATATATACTCAGTGGCAAAGAGGTTTTTTATGAT
Source organism: uncultured Clostridia bacterium (assembly GCA_944387335.1). Taxonomy (GTDB): domain Bacteria; phylum Bacillota; class Clostridia; order Oscillospirales; family Ruminococcaceae; genus CALXEM01. The sequence goes on from CALXEM010000151.1 coordinate 10,698, forward strand.
TTTATCTTCATAAACGCCTCTGCCTGTTTCCTCGACAGCCATTTTAGCAAGCTTCATGTGATTGTCCTGTCCGGCAAGTGCCATAGCATGGACAATTTTATCAACTTGCTCCTGGTCGAGCTCCATAAATTTCTCCAAAGCCTTTTCAGCTTTTTTTACAAGAGCGTCCACCATAGCAAAAGCATCAGGTTTCTCTGTCTGATTTACCTGTGCTGCAGGTGCTGTTTTTTTCTCTGCCATATAATGTTCCTCCCTAACTGTTTTTATATTTATTGTTTCCTTTTTATTCTTAGCTTACTCAGATTTATCCAAATAATCTTTGTTAAATCTTTATCAATATTATATGTCAAAGATTTAACAATGTCAATATATGAATGTCAAAAAAATAACAATATGCGTTCCAAATATAAATATTAACGGCATGTCATTTTTGTGTAAAACAACATGCCGTTTAAATTATTATACTAAAAAGATAATGTCCTTTAAAAGTGCGAATGTAAACAGCGCAGAAAATCCGCCGCACATAATACAGTAAACCAAGCGCGCTTTTCTTGTATCAAGTGCCGTACTGGAAATACCGAAAAACAGACAGGCTATAACAAGCGCTATTATATCAATAGTAAAGACAAACACGGGATAGTTAACAGTCAAAAAGCTTTCCATGGCTTTATATGCCCACCCTGAGGCAAGATGTGCGACAGGCACAAATATCAGCGGCAAAATAGCCATTGCATAATTTCCTTTTTCTTTCCTTAAAAATATATACGACATAGCGAGAATAATTACTATACACGCCAAGCAAACAACATCCATTTTCATCCGCCTTTCATATTATGTTTTTAATCTTTTAGTTCTTAGTTAGTTTGTTTACTGTACAGTGTGCTCTCTGAGATAGTCCATCCAATTTCTATAATAAGTAGCAGTAAAGTGCATACCGTCTGACGGACTTGCCTCCTCCGGCAAAGCACCGTCCTCACCGGCAACAGCGCTTGCACAGTCTAAATAATAAACACCCAATTCTTCGCACATCTTAATGATATCAGCGTTAAATTCATTTATTATACTGTTTGCAAAACGCGGGTCAGATTCTTCCTTTTCCTTTGTGACAGGCATAATCGACTGGATATAGATAATTGCATCAGGATGCTGTGCTTTAACCTCATTTATAAATTCAGCATAATACTTCATAAATGTATCCTTATCCATCCAGAAAAATCCGTTTGAGCCGAGCATTATATATATTTTTTTAGGGTTATATTCCTTTAGTGCGTCTATAACCTTAACTTTTTCTCCACTTTTATTCTCCACAGCCGTACTTGTCATAATTGTCTGAGGATTCAGTCCCTCTACGGCTAAGACAGTGGCATTAGGCATGAGCTCGTATGTCTTTATTCCGACAGACAGAGAATCTCCTATAAATACAGCGTCATCAAAATACGATGAATCCACCCACTCGCCTTTTGGTACAACAGCGCTGCTTGAGAGCATGTCCTCTTGGCTATTCTGAGTATCTGATGTATTTTCGCTGCTCTCTTCGGAAGATGTATTGTTCTCCGACTGATTGTCCTGCTGATTTTGCCTGTCCAAAATATACTGAGGAACCGTTTGCTTTTCCATAGGCTCATCTGCATCCTGCCAAAAAAGCGCTATCGGAACAGCTATTACAGCCGACAAACCTATCATAGTCAATACAGGTAATAAATACTTTCTTCTTTTTCTTTGGCTTCTATTTATTTTAAATATTTTGTCAGTTTTACGTATTTTAAGCTTATTAAAATTCAATGCAACTTACCTCTTATGCAATAAAGTAGTATTTATATAAATAACAAAAATTAAATCTTGTTTTTTCATTAAAATTTATACTTATTATATTAGCATAAATTACTTTAATTTAACAGCAGTATAGAAAAATTTAAGGTTTAATATACAAATATTTATTTTGTATAAAATTACCTACACATTATTGTTGACATATCATACCCAGAATATTATCATTAGTATGTAGAAATTTGTTATTTTATCGCATAAATAATTACGTTTAAAAGGAGAGATAATTTTAAAATGCACATCACTAAAAAAATTGTCCTTTCTGTACTTGTATCAAGCAGCTTGCTGCTCGGTTTAGGCGCTAAGCCAACAGTAGCTGAAACACCTGCAGAGACAAACACAGAAACTAAACCAGAGGAAGTCAAAGTCTCATCCTTTGTATTCCCTGAGTCGCTTGTAACTTCATTTACCGTAGCAAATAACCCTACTGTAAATGCCGAGGGACTCTATCTTGTAGCTAAAAATACAACTCCTCCTGTAAACCACACAGAGGTTGTAATGACGGAAGAAGAAATTGTCGAAGCAGTTGATAAAACTCCAACTGCCGAAGATATTGCACAGGACCCGCAGCCTAATCCACAGCCTGCACCTGAAATTGAAGATACTCTCCCTGATATAGACAGTGAAGGTGTTGTTGAAACACCTTCAAGCTCAGAAGAAAGTTCATCTGAGGAAAGCTCTTCCGAAGAGAGTTCTTCTGAGGAGAGTTCTTCCGAAGAAAGCTCGTCTGGAGAAAGTTCTTCTGAGGAGAGTTCTTCCGAGGAAAGCTCATCTGAAGAGAGTTCTTCCGAAGAAAGTTCTTCATCAGAGCCTTCTAAGCCACAGATTTCAAACGGCTGGTACTCTGAGGGTGGTACACGTTACTACTACTATGGCGGAAAACCTGTAACAGGTTGGCAGACAATCGGCGGACGTAAATACTACTTTGCAAACAACGGCGTGCTCAGTTCTAAAACAGGAATTGACATATCCACATTCCAAAAATCAGTTGACTGGAGCAAACTGAAAGCAGACGGTATAGACTTTGTAATTCTCCGTGCAGGTTACCGTGGTTGGGGTACAGGTAAGATAGCTAAAGACGCTATGTTTGAGAGCCACTACGCTGGAGCAAGAGCAGCGGGACTTGAGGTAGGCGTTTACTTCTACTCTCAGGCAATAACTGTTCAGGAAGCAAGAGACGAAGCAAACTTTGTAATTGAGCTTTTGAAAACACATCCTATCAGCGGACCTGTTGCATTTGATATAGAGGGTTGCTATACATCTGAATCACGTGTATATGATCCTAGCATAACTGATCAGGACAGAACAAACTTTGCAAAAGCATTCTGTGATACAATCAGATCAGCCGGCTATACACCACAGGTTTATACATATCTCTCATACGCATACAATGATATGTACATGGATCAGCTCACAAACTACCAGACATGGATTGCTCACTACACATCCAGCAATGTTACAAGCTACAAATATCCGTTCAAATGCTGGCAGTACACAAGCAGCGGTTCCGTAAAAGGAATATCCGGCGGAGTTGACATGAACATCAGACTCAACTAGTTTTACAAATAAACAAAAACCACCGATGAAGTTCATCGGTGGTTTTTTATTATGTTTAATTAAAACCATATTATTTTATTTCTTGCTCCAATGCTTTAAAAATATCATCATCAAAAAATTCAGTTATAGTCATATCGAGTCCGTCGCAAAGCTTTTTAAGCGTAATAATTGATAAATCACGCCTTGTTTCGTCCATTAAACTGTAAACAGTCGAAGGCGTAATTCCCGAACGGTTAGCAAGTTCATTATATTTAATGTTGCGCTCTTTGCATATATTTTTTAATCGCAAAACAACAGCATCTTTAATCAGCATATTTTCCACCTCATACAAATTGTATGAAAAGGCTCGCACAAGCGTATACGCACTTGCGTATATAGCTTTCTCCTGATAAAATTATTTACGCATATGCGTAAATAATACTAAGAGGTGAAAATATGAAAATCGCTGTTATAGGCTCAAGAGGTTTAACCGTCCGCAATTTAGAAAAATATCTGCCCAAAGAGACTACCGAAATTGTTTCAGGCGGCGCGATAGGAATTGACAGTTGTGCAAGAGAATATGCGCTTATAAACAAAATAAAACTGACTGAGTTTCTGCCCGAATATAAAAAATACGGCAGATGTGCACCGCTTAAACGCAACCTGCAAATTTAACTACAAATGTTTGTGTTGAGAAAAGTATGCTCTCATTTCTTGTTTTAAGTTTGTACTCACCGTAGTCTACAACCTCAGCCAAAATAACTGTTATCAAAACAAGCATAAAGCCTATTCCGATATTTACAATAGCACTGCATATTCCAACCAAGAGAATGGACTGCGGAGCGACAAAGCCTGCCGAAAGTATAGCCGCAAATCCAATTGCAGGAAGAATTGTTGCGATTGCAAAAATAGGTTTCTTTCCGATTTTTTTGCAGATAATCGGGAATGTGAGCAGTGCGCCCATCTGAGCAAACCCTGCAACACCTGTATATGTTGCAAAAAGCGCCTCTTTTACGTTGCAGACATATTCAAAGTAGTAAAGCGCAAAGCTGTTTGCAAGCTGATATCCTACATTGAACAAAAGCGCTATGAGAAGAACTACGATTACCTGGTCGTTGTCCTTGAGTATATGTATCATCTGTTTAACACTTGTCTTTTCGCCTGTACCCTTTTTGGCGATTACCTTTTCCTTTGTGTTAAACACAGTCAAAAGGATTGTCACGATAAATATAAGGCTGACACCGATTGCAAATCTTGAAAATCCTGTTACATCACTGCCGTTGCCGAAATATTTTACTATATAAAGTCCGCCTGAACCTACAACAAGCCATGCCATGCTTGCAAAAAATCTCGGTATAGCGCTTATCTGGCTGCGCTCGTGTTCGTCATCTGTTAGCGCAGGAACCATGCTCCAATACGGGATGTCCATAATTGTATAGGTCATTCCCCAAAGTATATACATTATACAGACATACACAGCATACTGTCCCGCGGGCAAATCTACATCAAGGTATAAGAGCACAAGCACTATTGCGTTTAAAACTGTTCCTATAAGTATCCACGGTCTGAATTTGCCCCATCTTGAACGAGTATTATCGACAACCATACCCATAAACGGGTCATTAAAAGCGTCCCAAATACGCGCCGCCATAAAAAGTATACCTACAACAACAGGGTCAACAAGCCTTATATCGGTGAGGTACTTCATAAGATAGGTTGATACAATAGCATAAACCAAATCCTTTCCGAAAGCGCCCATACCGAAGCTTAGTTTTGATCTCCAAGTCAATTTTCCGTCCATTTTTTGACCATTCCCTTCTCGGATGCTGTGCTTTATTTACTGTAAAAGCTAAATAAAAACGTCCCTTAAAATATAGCTTTTCAATAAAGCACAAATCATATCCGCCATTTTCTTTTTAACTCTTTTAATTTTTTTGTGTGTTTTTACCGACATTTAACTTACAGTTAAAGAATATCATTGTTTTTACAAAAAATCAATATATTTTACTAAATTTTTAGTAAAATATATACTTGTGTTTTTTGTGCATTTTGCAGTAAAAATAAAACGCCGTTAAGCTGACGCAACCTGAAATATCGTTTAACGATAATATTGCGGCACTTAACGGCACCAAATATATTATATATTATAAACTTTTTATATTCTTATATGCTATATTCTGTCTGCTTTTATATTTGCAACGCTTTCCCTTTCAATATAAAGGCACGGCACAACTGTTTTAAACGGATATTTTATTCCGCTTCGCTTTAAATCCATAGATGTCAGCGCCGCCTGAGCAAGTTCATACTGCAAAACTCTTATTGACGACAGCGGAGGTCTTGTATTTTCCGAAAGCGGAGTATCGTTAAATGCAATAACGCTCATATTCTCAGGCACCTTTACATGATTTTCATGCAGAGCCTTTAACACACCGTTTGCCATAGCGTCCGATGAAACAAAGAGCGCTGTCGGTCTTTTTGCCGAGCTTTTTAAAAAATCATTCATCACTTCATACGCACTTCTGGAATTCATCTCGCAGTTTAATACAAATTCCTCATTGTAAACGCCTCTGTCTGTCAGCATATTTCTAAAATAATAAAGGCGTGTGTCAAGTATTAAATCCCTTGTCTCCTGCAAAGTGTAGTGACTTCCTATAAAGCCTATATCGGTGTGTCCGTTCTGCAAAAATTTATTTACAGCCAAACGTATACCAAGATGGAAATTCGGAAGAACAGAAAAATACACCTCGTCGTCAGGCGCAGAATCAACAAACACAATATTGTTAGTATATACTTTAAAGCTGTCTATTTCCTCTTTTGTAAAACTGCCTATTGCAAAAATACCGTCAAGGTTGAACTCAGCCTGTGTAATAAATTTTCCCTGCTCGTTTCTGAAAAGATTTGTCGTTTCAATCCCCCTTGCAAAGCAGGCTTTCTCCAAAGCCGCTTTCATGTACATGTAATACGAATCCTCCAGTATTTGCTCCATTTCAAACATTTGGGCAATACCTATTTTAAGCTTTTGCGGCACATCAGCTTTGTTCTTGTTTTTAGAAGGAGTATAGCCCAATTCATTGGCGGCGGCAAATATTTTTTCCCTGGTTTCATTCGCCACGCTTATCGTCTCATCATTATTGAGCACACGCGATATTGTAGATACTGAAATTCCTGTTAAATTTGAAATATCTTTAAGCGTAGCCATTGTAATTCCCCCAATAATAAAATATTTCCCTAAATTATACGAAAATTTGAATTAAAAATCAAGGAAAAATTTTAACAAAAATATATAAAAAAATACAAAGGTTACATTAACTTATCCGCTTTAAAGCGTTTTTGTAACCTTTGTATTCTTACATTGTTTATTTTAGAATATAATTTATTCTTCTGATTTAGGCTCTTCGTTCTCCTGCGGCATATCGCTTTCAGGCGCATTTACAGGCACATCAATATCTTCTTTATCTGAAACTGATGTCTCAGCTGTATTTGATATTGGAGCTGTCTCGGCGTCTGTATCAGCTGCTTTATTTTCGCTTTCACTTACGTTTTCTGAGTTATCAGCTGAAGCCTCAAGAGCCTGTGTATCGTTGTTCTGATTTTCAGCCAACAGCGCGTCAGGATTTTCCATAAGAGTTTTAAACTCCTCGGCGTCAATTTTCTCGTGTACAAACAGATACTGAGCAATTCTGTGGAGCTCATCCATATGCTCTGAAAGTATTTGCTTTGTCTTTTCATATGCTGTGTCAATTATATCACGGATTTCAGAATCAATCTCAGAAGCAACGCTCTCAGAGTAATTTCTTGTATGACCGAAATCACGTCCGAGGAATACCTCATTGTCGTCCTCACCGTAAACAACAGGTCCGAGCTTTTCGCTGAAGCCGTAACGTGTAACCATGTTTCTTGCCATGTTTGTTGCGCGCTCAATATCGTTTGACGCACCTGTGGATATATCGTCGAGAACAAGCTGCTCAGCAACACGTCCACCGAGGAGAACTACTATCTCTTCGCGCATTTCCTGACGGCTCATGTAGTTTTTATCATCAGACGGCAGCGACATTGTAAATCCGCCTGCCATACCCCTCGGTATAATTGAAACCTGATGTACCGGGTCCTGTGTAGGACAGTGGTACGTACAAACTGCGTGACCTGCCTCGTGATATGCTGTAAGGCGTTTATCCTTATCGGATACAATATGCGATTTTTTCTCAGGTCCGGCAACTACTTTAATTGTAGCTTCTTCAATATCCTGCATTGTTATGGCTTTTTTGTTTCTGCGAGCCGCTAAAAGTGCAGCCTCATTTACAAGGTTTTCAAGGTCTGCGCCTGTAAAGCCTGCTGTTGTAGCAGCTATTGTACGGAGTACAACATCAGGAGCAAGAGGTTTATTTCTTGTGTGAACCTTGAGTATTTCCTCACGGCCTTTAACGTCAGGACGTCCTACAAGAATCTGTCTGTCAAAACGTCCAGGTCTTAAAAGCGCCGGGTCAAGAATATCTCGTCTGTTTGTAGCGGCAATTATGATAACGCCGAGGTTTGCACCGAAACCGTCCATCTCAACAAGGAGCTGGTTTAATGTCTGCTCTCGCTCATCGTGACCGCCGCCGAGACCTGCACCTCTGTGACGTCCTACTGCGTCTATCTCATCTATGAATATAATGCTCGGTGCATTTTTCTTAGCTTGGTCAAAGAGGTCTCTTACACGGGAAGCACCGACACCTACA
>CALXEM010000152.1 GCA_944387335.1 uncultured Clostridia bacterium
TTTGATGTAGATGTCGAGCAGTTTTGGAAAGATGATAAACTGGCTCATGAGGAGAACTGCTTTTCTAAAAAAGCGCCGCAGGCAGCAATGGGAATACGCATGAGCGATGAGTGTGTATTTGCAGAGCTCGGTGAGGAGGGTCAGCCGTGGGGCATAACTCCACGCGAGAGAAGAATTGAGCTCAATAAACGCTATAACGACAAAGCTGAGAAAATAGTCGGTATAAGACTTTTGAGAGAGGAATATCCACACGAGGATGAGAAATTCCCTCAAATCCACCGTATAGGCGAGGTTTTCGGCGGACGATATGAGTTTGACGGAAATACAGAGTGGCTTCACAGCGACATGACTGAGCCGGAGGAATTAGAGGCGAGACTCGACTTTATAGATAAAATGGATTTCCGCTCGTTTGTGTTGCCTGAGAACTGGGAGAGTGAGAAAAAGCGTATATTTGAGAAATACGGAAAACGCCCATCTCCGCTAGGCGCTGTAAGGGGACCTGTAACTCTTGCAACATCAATACTGGGAGCTGAAAACTTTATATACCTCATGGTGGACGCACCTGAGCTTGCAAAACGCTTTTCTGATACAATCGCCCGCGTCATATGCATGTATGAGGACCTTTTAAACGAGGAGGCTGGCAATACAGAGCTTACAAGACCTCATTCGTTTGAGTTCTATGACGACGACTGCGCGCTTTTAAATCCTGAGATGTACAATGACTTTGCTTACCCGATACTCAAAAAAGTGTTTGAGAAATATTGTCCTAATCCTGAGGACTACCGTTTTCAGCACTCAGACTCGGCTATGGCTCAGCATTTGCCGACACTTGCAAAATTAAATCTGACCGCGTGCAATTTCGGACCTACGCTGACAGTTCGTGAGATAAGGGCGGCTATGCCGAACACCTGCATACAGGGACAGCTGGCTCCGTTTACGTTTATGAATAACGACGCCGAGAAGATAATCGCCGAAGTAAAACGTGACTGTGAAATGGCAAGGGAAAACGATTTGCGCGGACTGCTTGTGGCAACGGCAGGCTCCATAAACAACGGAAGCTCGCTTGAGAGCATGCGCGCCGTTATGTATGCAATACAGCAGTACGGAAGATATTGATTAAAAGACAAAATCCTTTATTCAAAAGAAAAAATCCCTTTAAAAATAAACACAATTATGCTAATCTAAAAATAACTTTATAAAAAGAGGGATAGAGATATGTTAAAAGCTGCAATAATAGGCTGCGGAGCTATACACGAGTTGCATGCCTATGCGATTAAAGAAAATGAGAACACCGAGCTTTACGCTGTGTGCGATATAGTAAAGGAAAGAGCCGACAAAACTGCGGAGGAATTCGGCTGCAAGGCTTTTTACAGCTTTGAGGATGTATTAAAATGTGGTGAAATCGATGTAATACATATATGCACTCCGCACTATCTGCACGCACCTATGGCAATAGCCGCAATGAACGCGGGAAAACACGTGTTCTGCGAAAAGCCTATGGCTATAAAGCCGTCTGACGCTCAGAATATGATTGATACAGCCAAAAAGACAGGCAAAACGCTCGGAATATGTTTTCAGAACAGATACAGAAACGTTGCCATGCAGGCAAAGAGAATAATCGACTCAAATGTACTCGGTAAAATAAAGGGTGCGCGTGCAAACGTGTTCTGGAAACGTGACAGAGACTACTATGCAAGCGGCGACTGGCGCGGCAAATGGGACACAGAGGGCGGAGGCGTGCTGATAAATCAGTCAATACATACGCTTGATATGCTCAACTGGCTGTGCGGCGGTGCGCAGGAACTCAAAGCCCATGTTGATACGTTTGAGCTGTCCGACTGCATTGAGGTCGAGGATTCAGCGTTTGTAAATTTAAGATTTAAGGACGGAGCAAATGCGCTTTTCACCGCCACAAACGTATATGCCGCCGATTCTCCGATTGAGGTGGATATAGTCTGCGAAAACGGAAGTCTGTCCATAAGGGATAAGCTGACTGTAAAATATCAGGACAAGACCGAGATATATGAGGACGCAAAGTCCAAAGCGTTCGGCAAGACTGTTTGGGGAATAACCCACAAGCAGATTATAGACGATTACTACTCATCACTTATTGAGAACAGACCGTTCTTTGTACACGGCGGAGAGGGCATAAATGCTGTTAAACTGATTGACGCGATATACACATCACACAAAGAGGACAGATACGTAAAAATAGATTGATTACGGAGGTGTTTTGCCGTGATAAAATGGGGTTACAATGTCGATATAAAGGACATGAAAAGCCTTGATGAGGTAGGTTTTGATTATTTTGAAACTGCGATTGCTCCGATAGCCGAGATGGATGATGCGGAATATGAAAAGGTAAAGGAGCTTTTTGAGTCGCTTAAAACACCTGTTTTGGTGTTCAATGTACTTTTGCCGGGCAGTATAAAGGTTGTCGGAGACGAATACTCAAAGGAAAAGTGCTCTGAATACCTTGAAAAAGCGCTTTCTCGTGCAAAAGAGCTCGGAGCGCAAAAGGTTGTTTTCGGCAGCGGTGGCGCAAAGAGAATACCGGACGGCTTTGACCGTGAAAAAGCCATGGAGCAGCTGCATGAATTTGTGAAAATACTTGCTGAAAAGGCGAAAAAATACGAGCTTATCATACCGATAGAGGCTTTGAGGCGTGCTGAGTGCAACTGCATAAACAACCTTGATGAAGGGGAGAGTTTGTGCGACAGCGCCGAGAGCGAAAATGTAGTAATGCTCGCCGACTGGTTTCATATGTACGCTGAGGGTGATACACCTGAACGCATGAAGAAGCTGGGCAAAAAGCTCAGACATATTCACATAGCAATGCCGAACACAAGAGAATTGCCGCACGCTGACGACGGCTATGACTACACGGAGTTTTTTGACGCTGTTAAGTCTATGGGCTATGACGGCGGAATATCGTTTGAGGGAAAAGGACAATATGATGAAACCGCATGCAGGAATTACCTCAAATTTGTAAAGAAATTTATTTAAACAAATAGTTTTCAAAAACAGTAAACAGTTTTCCAACAGCTTTAAAAATTAAAATGCCGTCTTTTTGCTTTTATTTTGGAAAAAGGCGGCATTTTTGCTTTTACACTTTAGTAATTTAAAATATTTAGTCGATAAAACACTTTTCACATCCTCTTTAATGTGATAAAATATAATTTAAACATATCACCTATATAGGGCAATAGATTTACCGTAAACGTATAGGCTAAATTTTATAACAGAAACAGGTGTTATTATGAAATATGAAATTTCAAACAGAATGTCAGGCTTGCAGCCGTCGGCTATTCGTGAAATTTTGAAAGCTACACAGGACCCTAAAATAATTTCGTTTGCTGCGGGAAACCCATCATCTGACGCTTTCCCTGTGCAGAAAATAAAGAAGATTACAGACGATATATTTGAGCAGGATCCGATAGGCGCTTTGCAGTATTCCGTAACAGAGGGCTATACTCCTCTGCGTGAAACAATGAAAGATTTAATGCACAGCTATTACGGCGTTCCTAAGAGAGATTTTGACGAGCTTATCATTGTGTCGGGAGCACAGCAGGGAATTGAGCTCACTACAAAATGTCTTGTAAACGAGGGCGATACCGTAATATGCGAAGCGCCTAGCTTTATAGGAGCTCTCAACACATTCCGTTCATACGGCGCTAAACTCGTAGGTGTTGAGCTTGAAGATGACGGCATGAATATAGAGAAGCTTGAAGAGGCTTTAAAGACAAACAAAAACGCGCGCTTTATATATGTTATTCCGAATTTCCAGAACCCGTCTGGAATTACGACCTCTCTTGAAAAGAGAAAGGCAATATATGAGCTTGCAAAGAAATACTCCGTTATGATTATGGAGGATAACCCATACGGCGATCTGCGTTACAGCGGAGAGTATGTTCCGTCTATAAAATCTATGGATACTGACGGTCTTGTAATATACCTCGGTTCTTTTTCAAAAATTCTTTCACCCGGAATGAGAGTCGGATATGTTATGGCTCCGAGAGAGCTTTTGCAGAAGGTTATAGTTGCAAAGCAGTGCAGTGATGTACACACAACCATACTTCAGCAAATGATATGCGACAGATTTTTAAAGGAAAACGACCTTTCCGAGCACGTTGCAATGCTCAGAGACATGTACAGAAAAAAGAGCGCTCTTATGATAGGCGAGATGGAAAAGCAGTTTAATCCGAAAGTTACTTTTACACGTCCGCAGGGAGGACTTTTCCTGTGGTGTACCCTTCCTGAGGGTGCCGACATGATGGATTTTTGCAGAAAAGCCGTTAGTCAGAACGTAGCTGTTGTACCTGGAAATGCCTTTACAATGTACGATACCGATGTGACATATTCGTTCAGAATGAACTTCTCTACACCGAGTGATGAGCAGATAGTAAAGGGCATTGAGATACTCGGCAAAATGACAAGAGAGCTGTTCTGATTTTTAAGTTTATTCAGTTTTAACTCATAGATTAAGGAGTGTTTTTAATGCAGGAGAATATATCCGCACCGAAGTCTGAGAAACCTGAAAAGAAAAAAATTATATTTTCAGGTATTCAGCCTACAGGAGTAATGACATTGGGAAACTATCTCGGTGCCGTTCGCAACTGGGGACCGCTTCAGGAGGAGTACAACTGTGCGTATTCAATAGTAAATATGCACGCAATTACTGTTCGTCAGAATCCTAAAGAATTAAGAGAAAATACAATAAAGGCTTATGCGCTGTTGCTTGCATGCGGAATAGACCCGAAAAAATCTATCGCGTTTATTCAGAGCCATGTAAAGACACACGCTGAGCTGGCTTGGGTACTCAACTGCTACACACAGTTCGGTGAGCTCTCACGTATGACTCAGTTTAAGGATAAGTCAGCTAAACATGCCGACAACATAAACGCAGGTCTGTTTACATATCCGTCGCTCATGGCGGCAGATATACTGCTCTACAACACTGACCTTGTGCCTGTCGGAATAGACCAGAAACAGCACATTGAGCTTGCAAGAAATATAGCTGAGCGCTTTAACGGACTTTATTCCAACACATTTAAAGTGCCTGAGCCATATATTCCGAAGCTCGGCGCTAAGATAATGTCTTTGAGCGACCCGACAAAGAAGATGTCCAAGTCTGACGAAAACCCGAACTCGTTTGTCGCTATACTGGACAGCGAGGATACAATAATCAAGAAGTTCAAACGCGCTGTAACGGATTCTGAGGCTGAGGTTGTTTACCGCGAGGGCAAAGACGGTATCAATAACCTTATGTCAATTTACTCATCAGTTACAGGCAAGAGCTTTGAGGAGATAGAGCATGAGTTTGACGGCAGAGGCTACGGCGACTTTAAGCTGGCTGTCGGAACCGCTGTTGCCGAGCATTTAAGACCTGTAAGAGAAGAATTTGCACGTCTTATGGACGATAAGGCTTATCTTGAGCAGTGCTATAAAGACGGAGCTGAGAAGGCTCTTGCGATTTCTCAGAGAATGCTCGACAAGGTATATAAAAAGCTTGGATTCGTACTCTAAACAAAACAAAACCGCCGATAAACAATTTTGTTTGTTTATCGGCGGTTTTGTTATATGTCCATATCCTTTAAAAGTATGTTGTTTACGGCATGCGCAGCTATTATATAGCCTGCGACAGGCGGTACAAATGCACAGCTTCCGGGTGAGTGGCGACCGTTTTCGCTTTCGGGCAGGGTGACTTTTTTAGCTGTTTCAAGGCTGTAAAGCACAGTCTGTGATGTTACGCCGCGCTTTGCAAGCTCTCGGCGCATAACGCGGGCAAGCGGACAGCCTGAGCCGTTTGCCGTGTCCTTTATGTCGCCTATGATAAGCTTTGTCGGGTCCAGTCTGTTTCCTGTGCCCAGACACATTATGAGCGGGATTTTTTTATCAAAACAGCTCTTTGCCAGATGTAGCTTTGCAGTCACGGTATCTATGGCGTCAATTACTATATCGGGATTGTACTCATATAAAAAGTCGCTCTCCTCAGGCAGATAAAACCTGTCCTCGGTTATAATCACGGCGTCCGGATTTATAGAGAGTATGCGTTCTTTTGCCGCCTGAGTTTTTTTCTGACCGATGTTGTTGTGAGTGGCGAGCATTTGACGGTTTATGTTTGTCACATCGACAGTGTCATGGTCTATTAACATAAAATTTCCTATTCCTACGCGGGCGAGAGCCTCAACAACGCCGGAGCCGACGCCGCCCAGTCCCAAAATTGCCGCTTTTATATTTTTAAGACGCTCCATAGCTTCATCGCCGTATATGAGCCTTGTGC
>CALXEM010000153.1 GCA_944387335.1 uncultured Clostridia bacterium
GTAAGGACGCCGTTTCGCGCGTCGGGGCTCAATTACATATACTTAAATCCCGAACCAATGGTTGCTGTAATACCGCCGAGCATGGAGGATTTAAGAGAAAAATGCAGGAAAAACGGCGATAAGATTACAATAGACGATTTAAAGGGCGTAGAACTGATAATGTACAAACGTTTTGAAGAGCTTATACTCTCCTGCTGCGCTCAGAGAGGATTTGAGCCTGAGTTTTTCTGCAAAAATGAGGACGCCAGAACAACGCTTTTATGGTACGGTGTGGGAGCGGGAGTTGCAGTAGTACCGCAGTCGTCTTTGGGGCTTGCGCCGAATAAGGACATGTACTGCGCCGAGATAGACGAGCCGAAATTATACACGCAGATAGCGGCGATATGGAAGAAAAACAGGTATATCTCTCAGACAGCGTCAAACTTTCTTGAGATATTTTCGTCAGGCGACAGGGACGCTGTATAGTTTTAGAATAAAGTGCAATAGTTCAATAGACACAGTTTAAAAACTCTGTTACAATATAATGCGGTTATCTGCGGATTATATATAAGTATGAGCTTTGTTATGGTGAAAGGAAAATAAAATGACATTAAAAGAACTTTTGGATAAAAAGAGTGCAGTTACACATTTAGGGAAATTTCATGCCGACGATGTGTTTTCTACTGCGCTGATTAAGATTTTAAACCCTGAAATAGAAGTACAGAGAGTAATAAACGTGCCTGAAAACTTTGACGGGATAGCATACGACATAGGACTGGGTGAATTTGACCACCACCAGAAAGACTCCGAAGTAAGGGAGAACGGTGTGCCGTATGCGGCGTTCGGACTTTTGTGGAGAAGCTTCGGAAAATATCTGATGAGCGAGAGTGAAGCTCAGATATTTGACGAAAAATTTGTACAGCCGCTTGACTTGGACGACAACACTGGCTCATCCGACCCTATTGCAATGTTAATAGGCGGATTTAACCCGACATGGGATTCTTCCGACGATGTAAACGAGCGCTTTTGGCAGGCAGTTGAGTTTGCAAAGGGCATACTGCAAAGAAAAATTGAGCAGTCAAAGAGTCTTGAGCGTGCAAATGAGCTTGTAAAAAAAGCTTTGGAAAACGAGCGTGACGGCATAGTTATACTCGATAAATTTGCTCCGTTTAAACAGGCGCTCAGCGATTCCGACGCTTTATTTGTAGTTTATCCGTCGCAGAGAGGTGGTTTTAACGCACAGGCTGTGCCGTCAAACGAGCCGCCGTATGCACTGAAATGCCCGTTCCCGACCGAGTGGAGAGGTTTAAGAGACGACGAGGTAGGAGAAGTTTCGGGAATAGAGAGCTTGAGATTTTGCCACAACAGCGGATTTTTGATTGCGGCAAATACGCTTGAGGATGCAGTTAAGGCATGTTATGCGGCTAAGGAAAAATGCGGTGAGAACAGTACCGTTGATAAATCTGAGTGCGATGACTGTGAGGTAAGACCGGGAAAATACCGTCACTTCAAGGGCAATGAATACGAGGTTCTCTATACCGCAACTCACAGCGAAAGCGGTGAGAAAATGGTTGTGTACCGTGCTTTATACGGTGACATGGGCATATGGGTAAGACCTGCACAGATGTTCAGTGAAAAGGTTTTAAAGGACGGCGTTTCGGTAAATAGGTTTGAGTATATAGGATAAGGGCTTATATTTTTGAGGAAAGGAAGATTAAATTTGCAGAGTCAGACATGTAATTCCGTCGATTTAAAGGCGGAGAGCAAGACATTTTATAAATCTGTATTTTCGCTTGTACTGCCTATGGCGTTGCAAAATCTTATAAATGTTGCGGTAACCTCCGCGGACGTTGTAATGCTCGGAGCTGTCGATGAAACGGCGCTTTCGGCTTCTTCGCTTGCGGGACAGGTTCAGTTTATAATGACGCTTATATTTTTCGGAATGACCTCGGGTGCGGCGGTGCTTACAGCACAGTACTGGGGCAAGAGAGATATACGCTCGATTGAAAAGATAATAGGTATAACCATGAGACTGTCACTTATTGTGGCTGTGATATTCTCGGCTGTGGTGCTCATTGCGCCTGAGCCTGTAATGCGGATTTTTACACCTGATGAAGCTGTCATTGCCGAGGGTGCGGATTATCTTAGAATAGTTGCGCTTTCCTATGTGACAATGTCAGTTACTATGGTTTACCTTAACATAATGCGAAGCGTTGAGAGAGTTGTTATCTCAACCGTTGTATATTTAATATCTCTTATTGCGAACATTATACTCAACTCAATATTTATTTTCGGACTTTTGGGACTGCCTGCAATGGGCATAAGAGGTGCGGCTCTCGGTACGACTATTGCGCGTCTTATAGAACTCGCAGTAGTGCTGTTCTACGCATTTAAAATAAACCGTGAGGTAAAATTAAACATATCCGATTTGTTTGTACACGATAAGCTCTTGTTCGGTGACTTTCTCAAATTCTCACTGCCTGTTATAGTAAACGAGCTTATGTGGGGGCTCGGAACTTCCACCAACGCCGTTATAATAGGACA
This sequence comes from uncultured Clostridia bacterium, assembly GCA_944387335.1. Taxonomy (GTDB): domain Bacteria; phylum Bacillota; class Clostridia; order Oscillospirales; family Ruminococcaceae; genus CALXEM01. Next base: position 2,524 of record CALXEM010000153.1, read on the forward strand.
TTTGGGAAGCCCTGTTGTAGCCGCAAACTCTGTGGCGCAGGTTACAAGACAGCTTGCCACTGTAATTGCGTTCGGTGTGGCAAATGCCGCCGCTGTTATGATAGGAAAGGCAATAGGCGAGGACGATATAGCCAAGGCAGAGCGTTACGGCTCAAGATTTGTAAAAGTTACGATTATAACAGGTGTTTGCGGCGCTATACTAGTGCTTATAGTAAGACCGTTTGTTATAGCGGGAATGAATTTATCCGCCGAGGCGCAGGGATATCTGTCAATAATGATGTTTGTAATGTCCTATTTTGTTATTGGACAGGCTTACAACACCACTATGGTAGTAGGTATTTTCAGAGCGGGCGGAGATATAAACTTCGGACTATTCCTGGACGTTTCGACTATGTGGGGAGGCTCTATACTCCTGGGAGCTGTGTGCGCATTTTTACTGCACTGGAGTGTGCCGTGGGTATATGTCGTTTTGATGAGCGATGAAATTATAAAACTGCCTATAACCACATGGCGGTATAAAAAGAAAAAATGGCTCAGAAATGTTACAAGGTAGTTTTTAACAAACGGTTAATGGTATATTGTTTATATTGATTTTTTAAAGGCGTAATAATATAATTATTCTGTTAGCTTAATTTTAAGATAAATTTGGAAGGAGAAGGACTTTAACCTGATATGTATAAGTTAAAAAACACATTTAATAGAGTAATTGCATTGGTGCTCAGCGTTGTGCTTGTGGCTTTGTCTATGGCAGGCTGTAAGAACAACACATCTTCTGAGAGCGAGGCAGAGCAGTCTGTTGCTTACAAAAAAGGATACTGGGTAGGAAGCGTTTTTGTAAGCAGATATACAGGAGTTCTCTTTGAGATGCCTCAGGAGTGGTCGAGATATTCCGACGCTGATTTTCAGGAGCTTGCAATGAATATGAACCTTGGCGACAATGTGACATTTGATATGCTCTCCATGTCACCGGCAGGAAGCAGTATAATGCTTTACGGCGAGGATTTGTCCAAGCTTGAAAACAGTGACACAATAACTGAAAAAGAGTATTTGGACGCGCTTGCAGAAAATCTTAAGGGCAACACAGAGTACACATATACATTGGGTCAAACAAGCGAAGTAGGTCTTTTGGACGTAGAGTATTTAAAGCTTGAAGTTAAAATCTCAGGTGAAGGTGTTGAAAAGACACAGTGGTATCTGGCACGTAAGATAGACAATAACATGGCTGTGTTTGTATTTACAGGCAAGGATACCGAAGAGATAGAGGGTATGGCTTCATACTTTACCGAATATACAGAAGAGGTAAATCAGGAAGGCTTCGGCGAGGACGCAACAGAGGAGAATACAGACGAAGATGTAATGCTCAAAAAAGGCGGCTGGAGCGAAGTTGACGGCGTTCAGGTATATCAGAACGAGTCCATGAACTTAAAGTTCACAAGCAATGACGAGTGGACAGTTATGGAGGACGACGAGCTCAATTCACTTTCAGGCAATGAGGGAGAAAGCGAAAACCTCACCATTGCCGACGGGTACGAAAACGCAAGTGCATTTGAGTTCGGTGTTAAGACAGAAAACGGCTCAACTGTTGTAATGATTGCCGAGGATTTGGGACTTGACGATTTGACAAAGACAATAAATGAGCGCGGATATATTCAGATGATTGAGCAGAATTTAAGCCAGACAGACCTTCAATATGAGTTTGGAGATGCTGAAGAGGTCAAGGTTGGCTCAAGAGACTTCTTAAAGCTTCCGGTTACAATAGCTGACGGAGAGGCTCAGCAGTGGTACTTTGTTGACAAGGTAGATGTATTCATGCTCACTATAATAGTTACCGCAAAAACTGACAACGCAGACGAAATGGACGCGTTTATGAGCGCATTTGCGGCAATGCAGGAAGAGGAAGAGACAAGCACAAGCAGTTCACAGGAGGCGCAGGAATAATGCCAAATAAATCGGGAGCAAAATTTGTACCTGTAACAGACGATGTTCAGGTGAAAAAAGTTGCAGAGTTAGCGCATGAGATATGGAACGAACACTATGAGGAGATACTCGGTAAAGAGCAGATAGCATATATGCTCGATATGTTTCAGTCTGAAAAGGCGCTTAAAAATCAGATGAAAAATGACAACTACCGCTACTTTCTTATAAATTGCGATGGAGAGGACTGCGGTTATATTGGAATATCGTCTGACAATGACAGACTGTTTTTGAGCAAGCTCTACTTAAAGAAGAGCTTTCGCTCAAGAGGAGTTGCTTCCGATGCCATGAAGATGCTAGAGGACATTTGCAGGGCAGAAAAGCTCAGAGCAATCTGGCTTACTGTAAATAAATATAACCTATCCTCAAAGGCTGTATATGACAAAAAGGGCTTTAAGGTAATTGATGAGGATGTCTGCGATATAGGCTCAGGCTATGTTATGGACGACTATATCATGCAGAAGGACATAATCTGAACTGTTTAAAAATTAAAAAAAGCATAAAACCCGACCGTATGAAAAACGCTGATTTTTAGCATTGTGATACGGTCGGGTTTTGTTGGCTTTTAATATATTCTCAGAGAAAAAAAGGCAGAGCATACGTCACGATAGGTGTTTTAACGGAGAAAAACCGTCGTTTTGCACAAACAATAAAATGTTGAAAACATGTTTATAAAATAAAAAACTCCGTATAGATTTAACTAAACCTAACGGAGCGATTTGTGCAAAAAATATAAAACTTAAAAAATCAAAAGAAAATTCAACTTTTTCTCTATGTGCATATTGACAAGGAGAAAATGATGTTATATAATATTACAATGTATCATAATGGATATAATATCGCTAATTTACGATTATTATATCATACGCAAAACTAAATTTCAATACTGATTTTCAAAATTTGAGGTAAACGGTTTTAAAGGTCGGTATTGGCAATAGATGAATGGAGTGAGCCTATGATTAATGTCAAGCCTACGCATCTTGGCAAAAATGTTCGTATGAATTTTGCAAAAATCAATGAAGTGCTTGAAATGCCTAATTTGATTGAAGTACAGAAGAATTCATACAAGTGGTTTCTGGAAGAGGGCCTTAAAGAGGTTTTCAAAGACGTGTCGTCTATTACCGACTACACCGGAAACCTCGTGCTTGATTTTATAGACTACAAGCTCGACGACAAGCCTAAGTACACAGTTGAAGAGTGCAAGGAGCGTGACGTTACATACGCTGCTCCTTTGAGAGTCAGAGCAAGCCTTCTTAATAAGGAGACAGGAGAGGTTAAAGAGCAGGATATCTTTATGGGTGATTTCCCGCTTATGACCGACAGCGGTACGTTTGTTATAAACGGTGCTGAGCGTGTTATTGTATCTCAGCTTGTTCGTTCTCCTGGTGTTTACTATGGCATGAGCTACGACAAGGTTGGTAAAAAACTGTTTACATCAACAGTTATTCCTAACCGCGGAGCTTGGCTCGAGTATGAGACAGACTCAAACGATATTTTCTATGTCCGCATAGATAAAAACAGAAAGCTTCCTGTAACAACATTTATCCGTGCGCTCGGACTTTCCTCCGACCAGGAGATTGTTGAGTTCTTCGGCGAAGACGAGAGAATTCTCGCTTCTATTCAGAAGGACAGCACAAAGAATACAGAGGAGGCACTCTTGGAGGTTTACCGCAAACTGCGTCCGGGTGAGCCGCCGACAGTTGACAACGCTCAGACTCAGATTGACAACCTCTTCTTTGACGCTAAGCGTTACGACCTTTCAAAAGTAGGCCGTTACAAATACAACAAAAAGCTTGCTATCTCCGAGAGAATTGCAGGCAAAACTCTTGAAGAGCCTATCATAAATCCGCTTACAGGCGAGCTTATGGCTGACGCAGGCGATGTGCTGACATATGCTCAGGCGCTTGAGGTGGAGAAGGCAGGCGTTGACACTGTTATACTCAACGTAGAGGGTAAACGTGTAAAGGTTATCTCAAACGGCATGGTAAACCTTGCTGACTTTGTAAGCTTTGACCCGCAGGCAGAGCTCGGAATAAATGAAAAAGTACGTTTTTCTGTACTTACATCAATTCTTGAGGCTGCTTCCGACGAGGACGAGCTCAAAGAGATGATAACTGCAAAAATAGATGAGCTTATACCAAAACACATTATTATAGATGATATTTTCGCTTCAATTAACTATCTGAACTGCCTTGGCCACGACGTTGGAACAAAGGACGACATCGACCACCTCGGAAACCGTCGTATTCGTTCTGTCGGCGAGCTTTTGCAGAACCAGTTCAGAATCGGTTTCTCCAGAATGGAGAGAGTTGTACGTGAGAGAATGACTGTTCAGGCTCAGGACAGCGAGACTATTACACCTCAGGGACTTATCAATATCCGCCCTGTTGTATCCGCTATCAAAGAGTTCTTTGGTTCTTCTCCGCTCTCCCAGTTCATGGATCAGACAAACCCACTTGCTGAGCTTACACACAAAAGACGTCTTTCAGCTCTCGGACCTGGTGGCCTTTCAAGAGACCGTGCAGGATTTGAGGTTCGTGACGTTCACTACAGCCAC
>CALXEM010000154.1 GCA_944387335.1 uncultured Clostridia bacterium
AGTGGGACAGACAGCTGGAGTGGCTTACAGTGAGCCAAAATTTAAGCTGTGGGGTAGACAGAAACGACAGAGGCTTAAAAGAGAAAGTAAACGCAGTTTTGGAGCGTGTGGAGCTTTTAGAATATAAGGACAGCTATCCGAATGAGCTCAGCGGAGGCATGAAGCGCAGACTATCGCTTGCAAGGGCGCTTATATATGACGGGGATATAGTTATCCTCGATGAGCCGTTTAAAGGATTTGACTCACAACTCAAAGAGAGGATATTGCCATATATATCACAGCTTAAAGATAGCGGGAAAACAGTTATAATGATAACGCACGATATAAACGAGGCAAACGCTCTTGCGGACGAAATATACTTTATGAAGGGTACACCGCTTGAAGTAGTGTCAGTAGAATACAGATAAATAAAACCGTCGGTAAAAACTGATTTTACCGGCGGTTTATTTTTATCACTATAAGGAAAAAATATCAAAGAGAGGAGATAGCTGTTTTGATATCTTTGATACAGCTTTGAGTTATGCTATCGATTTTATCCGTGTTTATTGAGGACATATATATTTTTTTCATGTCCTCATGTGCGTTTGAGGCTATGGCTATGCTATTTGCCGCCTCAGATAAAATCTGCACAACTGATTTTCTGTTAAATAAAAAGCTCTCCTTTTTTGCAAGTATTGTGCTGTCTGTAAAACGACTGGCGTTTATTGTCTGTCCCTCTATATTTTCGGCGAGCGGGTGAAATTTATTTGAAGTGACAAATCCGACAGATAAATCCGGTATGAAAAGGTGCTCTATCTTATCTAAAGGCGACATGGGACATCTGCATGATATTACATCGTATCCGTTGTTTACGGCAGAGGTGCACAGACCGTTTAAAAGAAGCCGTGAAACAGCGCCGAAAGTGTCGTCTATTATGTATATGTTGTTGCAGAGCTTACGGGCATTTTCGGGAAATGCCATTATGCCTGCTCCTGTGAGTGCAGTTAAAAAGCACCTTAGCTCACGCCCTTTTCTAAATGGTTTTGGCTTTAAGTATTTATATGTAAATCTGCTTACAAAGCGGTTTATCTTATCTTTGTCAGTATAGTCGAGAGCCGCTCTGTATATATCGGAATTTATTGTAGCGGCAGCGCATAAAAAGCGGTGGCATTTATTTATGTATTTATCCTTTATCTCGGAGAGCTTGGTAAGCTGCGGGCGCAGTGCCAAAAGTGCCTTTTCGCTGCACATATCATTGAGGGATACCGAGTTTTCAAAATATCCCGAATATTTACTTGAAACAGAGTGCGGAGGACAGTTGTCGGCGACTAAAAATCCCAAAGCCGGGAAAAATACCGCATCCAAAGTTGACGGAGAAAATGAACAGTGAAAGAAATACGGTGTTGAGTAGTGGCAAAATTCATCTGCTATACGTTTTATCACTCTGGATTTTCCCATACCCGGCGCGCCGTCAAGGTAAATTATTCGTTTTAAAGTCGTTGGATCTTGAAACTGATAATATTCATTGATAAAGCCGGTAGACGTATGTGCTCCCAGGAAAAAATGAAGTGCATTATCGTTTGAGGACATAGATATTACCTCCCGTCAGCTAATAAATTTTTTTAAAATCGTTCAATGATATATTATTCCGTATTTTTAGTTTTGCTACAACGAAAAATGCAAAGCTAAAAAAATATCCTGCAAAAAAGCACATATTGGGATAAAAAATAGCATTATTTTGCAATAATAAAAAAATACAATTCATTTTCTTAATAAAAAATTAAAAAATATATTGTTGTATGACTTATTTTATGATATGCTTAACAAAGACAGATTTAAACGGAGGTTTTTCTATATGGAAGCTATAAATATAGGCTGGCTGTCAGTGCTTCCGCCGCTTATCGCCATTGTACTGGCTTTGATAAGTAAAGAAGTAATATCGTCTTTGCTTGTCGGAATACTTTCAGGAGCATTCCTTTACAGCATAAATACAGGCGGGGGAGTTGTTAAAACAGTTGATATAACCTTTTCCGTAATGGCTGAAAAAATGTGTGATAATATAAATATCATCATATTTTTAGGACTTTTGGGCGCTCTTGTAGTTATTGTAACAAAGGCGGGAGGCTCCAAAGCTTACGGGGAATGGGCTACAAAGAAGATAAAGACACAGACAGGAGCAAAGCTTGCCACAAGTGCTCTTGGTGCTTTGATATTTATAGATGATTACTTTAACTGCCTTACAGTAGGTACGGTTATGCGCCCTGTTACAGATAAATACAAGATGTCAAGGGCAAAGCTCGCATATATCATTGATGCAACAGCGGCTCCTGTGTGTATAATAGCTCCTGTTTCAAGCTGGGCTGCAGCAGTTGCCTCACAGATGGAGGAAAACGGTTTCGAAAACGGTTTTCAGGCATTTATAAACACAATTCCATTTAACCTTTACGCTATACTTACAATTATAATGCTGCTTATACTTGCATTTTCAAAGTTTGACTTTGGCTCTATGGCGAAATGTGAAAAGAGAACTGCCGAATCTGCTGAAAACGGTGAGATGAACGTTCAGTCCGATATAGATAATGTAAAAATAGAGGGCAGCGGAAAGGTTATAGACCTTGTTCTTCCGATAATATCGCTTATTGTATTCTCCATACTTGCAATGCTCTATGTAGGAGGATATTTTAAAGGCGAGGGTATGGGAATTGCCGAGGCTTTCGGAAATACAGACGCTTCCGTATCACTTGTTTTGGGTGGATTTGCAGCGCTTGTTGTAACATTTATTTTCTATATCCCGAGAAAAATACTCTCTTTCCGTTCGTTTATGGAGAGTATAGGCGAGGGTATAAAGTCAATGGTACCTGCCGACATTATCCTCATACTTGCATGGACAATAAGCGGTATTTGCCGTGACCTTATAGGTACCGGTACTTTTGTCGGTAATGCCGTTGCACAGTCCAATATGCCGGTACAGCTTCTGCCTGCGATTATTTTCGCAGTTGCCGGTGCTCTTGCATTTGCAACCGGTACTTCATGGGGTACATTTGGAATACTCATTCCGATAGTTACTATTATATGTAACCATACAGACCCGACACTTATGTTCCCTGTACTCGGCGCTACATTGGCGGGTGCTGTTTTCGGTGACCACATATCTCCTATTTCTGATACAACAATTTTGGCTTCAACAGGAGCAGGCTGCAACCATCTGGAGCATGTATCAACTCAGATACCATATGCAAGCATAGTTGCAGGAAGCTCGTTTGTGGGTTACCTCGTTTCCGGATTTACTGACAGCGCAATATTGTCGTTTATTTCCGGACTTGCTGTTTTGATTATTTTGCTTATCGTTATAAAGGCAAAGACAAAATCTAAAGCTATATAAAATTATATTAAATATAAAAGCTGTCGTTTTGAATTAAACGGCAGTTTTTTGTTTGACAATTTTATGCACAGTGTTATAATCAAATTTAGCAGGATAAAAAAAGGAGTGTAAAAAATGTCATCAAAAAAACCTAATATTGTATTTATTCTAACCGATGACCAAGGCGCTTGGGCGATGGGCTGTGCCGGAAACAGTGAGATAAAAACGCCTAATCTGGACAGACTTGCAGCAAGAGGAATGAGGTTTGAAAACTTTTTCTGTGCATCACCTGTCTGCTCTCCGGCAAGAGCGTCGATACTTACAGGAACAATACCGTCGGCGCACGGTATAAACGACTGGCTCAGAGGCGGAAATATCGACATAGACAAATTCCCTGAATTAAAAGATAACCCTATATTTGCGTCTGAACATAAGGCGATTGACTATCTTGGAGATTTCACAGCATACACCGATGTATTGGCTGAAAACGGCTATACATGTGCTTTGAGCGGAAAATGGCACATGGGCGACTCAGTCAGACCTCAGCACGGTTTTACAAAATGGTATACAATAGCCCGCGGCGGATGTGAGTATTTCCACCCTGATATGGTTGAGGACGGAAAAGTATTTTTTGAGGATAAATACATAACAGACCTTATAACCGATAAGGCTTTGACTTTTCTTGATGTGTTGAGTAAAGAGGAAAATCCATTCTATCTAAGCGTGCACTATACAGCGCCACACAGTCCATGGAATGAGGAAAATCACCCTAAAGAATATATAGATATGTACAGGGATTGTCCGTTTGAGTCCACTCCTAATCTGCCTATCCACCCATGGCAGGCACTGACTGCACCTTACGGAACAGGCGAGAAGCGCAAGGAGCTTTTGAGAGGCTATTATGCTGCTGTTACAGCAATGGATTACAATGTGGGAAGAATACTTGACTATCTCGATGAGCATAACATGACCGAAAACACTATAATCATCTTTAACGGTGATAATGGAATGAATATGGGACACCACGGAATATGGGGAAAGGGAAACGGTACATTCCCGCAGAATATGTTTGATACATCGGTTAAGGTTCCGTTTATCATATCTTATCCAAACCATATCCCTAGCGGTGAGGTGTGTGAGAATTTAGAGAGCCACTACGACATATTCCCGACATTAGTAGATTATCTTGGACTGAATGTATCAAAAGTAAACCAGAAACTGCCGGGAAAGAGTTTTGCTAAAATTTTAAACGGTGAGAAAGTTGAGGACGACAACTGCGTTGTTATTTACGACGAATACGGTCCTGTAAGAATGATAAGAAATAAAGAGTGGAAGTACATACACCGCTATCCGTACGGACCGAATGAGCTCTACCACCTTACAGAGGACCCGAATGAGGAGAGAAATCTTTTCTTCAACGAAGAGATGAGTCCTATTGTAGAAAAGATGAAGTCAAAGCTTGAAAAGTGGTTCTATGAGTACACAGACCCGGCAATGGATGCTACAAAGGAATGTGTAACAGGTATGGGACAGCTTTGCCGCCCTGGAATTTACTCTGAAGGTAAAGAAGTGCAGGCTGAGAGCATGGATTTTATAAAGAGAATTTAACTTTAAAAATAAAAACGCAATGTGAAAAAATCACATTGCGTTTTTATTTTATTCATTATGAAAACAGACAAATGATGAAAAATAATAGAGCTTATAATTACACATGCAGTATATATAAATAGCAATATATGTTTGGTTTTGATGTCATATGTACCTTTGAAATTATCTAAAAAGATAAGTGATATCAGCCCGTGTATTAAAAACATATAAAATGTATATTTGCTTAATTTTGTCCAGATTTTATTATTAAACAATTTGTTAAATAAACTGTTCTCAATAAGACAAGCAATAATAATAATGGGAATTAAAATTAGAAAATACCGGTCATAATAAGCTTCGGTAAATTGAATAGCTATAACTGACAAAAAAGCAAAGATGCTTAACAGATTTAGCATTGCCATTTTTATATTTCGATTTATAAATGACACATTTTTGCCTATATCTATGAACGTTGGTATAAGGGCACCTATACATATATCGGAAAGACCTCTGAATAACGGGGTATATAAAATGTAATCTGTACTCCATGATTCAATAGAATTTCCTTTATTAAATATAAGACTGAATGTGAACAGAATAATTAAGGGAGAGATAATATTTAATGTGAGCTTTTCGTTATATTTTAACAGTGCAAATAAAATATAACCGCCTACAATAAGTATACAGAAATACCACATGGGAAAGTTAGCTCCGTAATCAAAAACACCGGTAGATTGTACTATAAATATCTCAGGTATAAAGTCGAGTACTATTTTGAATATCTTGCTTAGATGAAATGCATCTTTACTTACTGACTGTATAATAACCCATATAAACATAAATACGCATGATAGCAGATATGGAATATACATTCTGTTCAATTTGTTTATCGTATATTGTTTTGCATCGTATAAATCATTATCAATGTTTTTTTGAAAGTTTTTATAAAGCAGAAAACCAGATAATATGAAAAAGAATTCAACAGCAATATATCCGTGTTTTATCGGTCTCCATACATTAAAATGCCAAAAGACAATCATAAATGTAAAAAACATCTAAAAAATTCTAAACTGAAAAACATTTTCTTCTGATTTTTCAAATTTATCTATTCTCCCTGAACGAAAACTTATTTAACAAAAAAGCCGAACACAAATGTGTTCGGCTTTGGTGCGGCAAATGGGACTTGAACCCATACGTCAAAGACACACGCCCCTCAAACGTGCCTGTCTGCCTATTCCAGCACTGCCGCATATTTATTTTTTATTTGTTTGACAACGTAAAATATTTTATCATTTTTATATGACAATGTCAACAGCCTTTTTTAAAAAAAAATATATTTTGACGAAAAAAAGAAAATAGTTTCTAAAATATTGCGCAAAAATTGATAAAATGATATTATATAACATATCATAAAGCCTTTATTTATGCATTTTTAGGTACTATTTGTGTAAATAAATTTTAATGTTTGACAGTATTAACTTTTTTTACGATAAATGACAATTAGGGGGCGCTTATATGTTGACATGTATAAAAAAGTACAATAAACATTTAAAAAAGAACTTTAAGAGATTTTTAGCTGTTGTGTTAGTAGGTTCTATGCTGTGGGAGTATGTGCCTACAGGGGTTTTTGCAGTCCCGGAAAGCGGAAAAACTGCTCCTACTCTTACGGCTTCAGTATATGTTCAGGAAGGCAATGGCGTTGTCAAACTTGATGATGGAAATAAATATATGTTGGAAAATGGAGCGGAAGCGCTTATTACAGTGACGATTGATGCTCAAAATCTTACCCCTTCTGACACACTTAAGAATGTATATTCAAGAGTTGAATTAGGATATTTTGATGAAAATAACAATGTAGTAAACGAAGAGGGAAGATACGGTGGAGTAGTTGCAAGGGTAGAATCTGATGAAGGCTATTGGGTTGACAGCGATTATACAGCAAGTAATCCTGGCAGCGGAGCAATCACTGACCCAGAAAAAATATTTAAAGGTGGATTACGACTCGACTTTAATCATGGTAGCAAAACTTTCCAGGGCGGAGTTTCATATCAGTATACTATCGCGGTAAGCTTTATGAGTGAAACTCAGGAAAATGCAGTATTCACATTAAAGACTTTTGCAGGATATAATGGTTGGGATTATGAAGATTCAAACGGAGATACTATAAGCAATGATATAAAATATGAAAGCCAAGATACAACTGCATCACAAACAATGCTTGTAAACAGTAACCTTAAGTGGGAGACTGATATTGAGACTATTAGTGGAACTCAGATGAACCAAGATGCACCGGTTATCTGGCAACAATATAACTATCAGACTGTTCTTATAACAATAAAAAATGTTTCTGACAAGGAAACTGCTTATTTTGATGCGTTTGAACATATTTTTAACCTTCAATATAATGGAGATGTAAATGGTGTTTCAAATAAACAGATGACAACTTGGTTTTATAATGAAGATGATCCTGATAATCCTATAAAAAATGATAATCCTGGACAAGATGATAAAAGCAAACTGTACGTAGGTAAGCTCAACCAGGGTGGTATTATGATCTATGATGTTACGGGTGTTGACAGAGATAAGTATGATGATCCGTCATCATTGGGATCGCCACTTCCTTATTCATATACATCCGGAGGTCAAGGAACTGTAAAGGTAACAAAGACTATATATGCTCCTGGTACTACCGCCAATGATCCAAACAAAGATTCAGAAATGCAGCTTCTTTTGATGATTCCTTTCCCAAATGTGTTTGGATTTTCTGACAATGGTTATGCTGCCGTTACTAACAAGTATTCCAGCACTGTGTTTTTTGGAAAACCAGAGGTATCAATTTCTAAGGATACCGTGGGAACTGTGCAGTATTTCCGTGAGCCTAGCGTTGACATGTCTATCGATAAAAATGTACAAGCAGATGATATGTTTGTAGGTAAAAAGGGTTATTATACTATCAATAATATAACTAATAACTCTAATTTACCTTTATTTAACCCAAGCGTTATAGATACACTTCCGGATACATTTGATTTAACCGACTTTAAATATGTAGTAGACAGCAGTGATGTTGATGATTTGTCTGCATTTAAACTGAGTGATGTTTTAGATGTAAATAATCCTGTTGAGGCGGAGATTAAAGATAAAAATACAGAAAAAACAAGCTGGATTTCACTCGGTACATTTACAGAAGAGACAAGCCAAGACCCGGAAGAAAAAATTTGGAGTTTAAGCGGAGTTGACAGCATTCTGGAGAAGTATGCCCAAACCACTTCAACTGAGGAATTTACAGGCCGTATAAGGATAAATTATGCGTACTCATTTGACAATTATATTGAGAAAGACGAAAAACTTGACGTTGGAGAGGTAATACCTGGTGATTTAATGGTCATAGGTATACCTCAGAAGGTGCTTACGATAAAAAATAATGCGGAGTTGTATATTGAATATTGGAGATATAAAGAGTCAAGTTCTACCGCAAATGAGGGTTGGAGCGGCTCAGTAGCTGGACCATATCAATCTGAGGTATCTAAGGATGTAACTGCTCCAGATCTTTGGGTTGTTACTAACGGTTTGTATGATGATGGAACCAACAGAATTGAAGAGGATACCGTTACTGGTACCATCAATTCAACAGGAAATGGATATACTGTTAGATTTGGAATTAACAACGAATCCGATCTTACCGCGGGACGATTGACTATTGAACTGCCTTATTCTAAAAATTCTCCAAATAGTTATATAGGATTCGATACAGATCAAATAAAAA
>CALXEM010000155.1 GCA_944387335.1 uncultured Clostridia bacterium
ATAAACATTTTTAAATCTAATAATATAAGAAGAATTATCACAGGACTTATTGCAGGTTTTGGTTTGACATATACATATTTTTATATTGCTGTATATTTAATTAAAATAATTATAGGTTGGTTTAGCTTTTGAAAAAAACTGTCTTACTTTTTAATATATACAAAAGAAAGACAGTATAATTGACTCTGATTATGTCAAGATGACAAACTTTGAAAAGAAAGCTTAAAACCCCATAAAAAAGCGATTTTTTTGTTGACTTGAAAAAGAATATATGATAGAATTTAAATACCTCTAAAAGGGTTATTTTTTTATGTCAAAATTTAGCGTTCTTTTTACGAGGGAGGCAAAAAATTCCGATAATCAGGAGGTGCCGATATGAGAGTTAAGGTAACTTTGGCCTGCACAGAGTGCAAACAGAGAAATTACAACACAATGAACAACAAGAAGAACGATCCTGACAGACTCGAGATGAACAAATACTGCCGTTTCTGCAGGAAACACACACTTCACAAAGAGACCAAGTAGGCGAAAGGCAGGGTGAGACATTATGTCTAAGGATGCCGCAAAGGGCACTGCTTCAACAAAAAAGCAGGACTCGAAGAAAGCCGCCTCTAAGGTAAGCCGTTATTTCCGTGAGCTTAAATCCGAAATAAAAAAAGTAGTATGGCCTGATAGAAAGCAGATTGTAAACAATACACTCGTTGTTTTAGCTGCAATTATCATCGCTTCTATTTTTATAGGTGGATTTGATATTTTACTCGGCGGACTTGTAACGCTTGTCCTGTAAACTGCTGAATAAGTCTTAAAATGGACTTTGACGCTATTGAGGAGTCTTAAACATGTCAGAAAATGCAAAATGGTATGTAGTACACACCTATTCCGGATATGAGAATAAAGTTGCTACAAATATCGAAAAAGTTGTCGAGAACCGGAAGCTTCACGATCTTATTCATGCTGTCATGATCCCGACCGAGAAAGTAACCGAGATTAAGGACAACAAGACGCGTGAAGTGGAACGCAAAATTTTTCCGGGATATGTCCTGGTAAAAATGGTATTGACAGACGATTCATGGTACGTTGTTCGTAACACACGAGGCGTAACAGGTTTTGTCGGACCTGGATCTAAGCCTGTCCCGCTTACAGAAGCTGAGGTGGAGGCTTTGGGCGTTAACACGCAGCAGGTCGAAATCAATTATGCTGCCGGAGATTCTATCAAAGTGGTTTCAGGACCGCTTGAAGGCTTTATCGGAACTGTTGAATCCATTGATATGGAAAATAAGAAGGTAAACGTACTTGTTTCCATGTTCGGAAGAGATACATCCGTTGAGCTTGAACTGAATCAGGTAGAGGTTATTGACTAATCTTTTTGAGGTAGCCGTTTTTTCGGCGAACACATTACAGGTAAAACCGCCTGTGTGTGATGAGCGCAGTTAGATCCTTTTTGAGCGGGCTTGCTGCTGCTCGTGGGAGGAGATGCATTTAACCGGCGTTTCCGCCATTTACCACGTATTATGGAGGTGCTTATTATGGCTCAAAAGGTTACAGGCTTTATTAAGCTTCAGATCCCTGCTGGCAAGGCAACACCAGCACCACCGGTTGGTCCGGCACTCGGACAGCACGGTGTTAACATTATGGCATTCACAAAGGAATTCAATGAGCGTACAAAAAATGACGCAGGCTTGATTATTCCTGTTGTTATCACTGTTTATGCTGACCGCTCTTTCACTTTTGTTACAAAGACACCACCAGCAGCTGTTCTTATTAAGAAAGCTTGCGGAATCGAAAGCGGTTCCGGTGTACCAAACAAGACAAAAGTTGCTAAGATTACCAGGGAGCAGGTCAAGAAAATTGCGGAACAGAAAATGCCTGACTTGAATGCTGCAAATATCGATACTGCTATGAGTATGATTTGCGGTACTGCAAGAAGCATGGGCATCGAAGTGATCGACTAATGCTCCCGGGTGGGAGGAACTGATCCGTATTTACCACTCATAAGGGAGGAGAATAATCATGAAACATGGTAAGAAATATGTTGACAGCTCCAAACTTGTAGATCGTTCTAAGTTGTACGAGACTGCTGAGGCTTTGGAGCTCTGTGCACAGACTGCAAAAGCTAAGTTTGATGAGACTGTTGAAATTCACGTAAGACTTGGTGTTGACTCACGTCACGCTGACCAGCAGGTTCGTGGCGCTGTTGTATTGCCAAACGGTACAGGTAAAAAAGTAAGAGTTGCTGTTTTTGCTAAAGGCGAGAACATCGAAAAAGCTGAGGCTGCAGGCGCTGAAATCGTAGGCGGCGAGGACCTCATGCAGAGAATCCAGAACGAGGGATTCATGGACTTTGACGTAGTTATCGCTACACCTGATATGATGGGTGTTGTTGGTCGTCTCGGTAAAATCCTTGGACCTCGCGGACTCATGCCAAACCCAAAGGCTGGTACTGTTACTCCTGACGTTGTTCGTGCTATTACTGATGCAAAAGCAGGTAAAATCGAGTATCGTCTTGATAAAACTAACATTATCCACTGCCCAATCGGTAAAGCTTCTTTCGGTGCTGAGAAGCTCCAGCAGAACTTTGACGCTCTTATGGGAGCTATCATCAAAGCTAAACCTGCTGCTGCAAAAGGTCAGTACATCAAATCCTGCGTTGTTGCTACAACAATGGGTCCTGGTGTACGTATCAACCCTGCAAGATTTACACCAAACGCTCAGTAATTATATAGCTGAATATAAAAATCCTCTGTCAAAAGACAGAGGATTTTTTGTTTATATTATTAACAGTGCTTTTGAAAGTAATAAAGTGTAATCAGAATAGCTATTTTTATTTTGTGAATAATACATATTTTTATCGCTTTAAAATTGCTATGAAATGCAGTACTCAATGCGTTGACAATTATATTTTAAGGGTGTAATCTTTGCTTAGAGTTTTTAAGTAAAAACAATATCGGATAAATATTAGAAAGGGTTGAAGATATGTATAAGTCAGACTGGCATATTCACAGCGAAGCCTCATATGATGCGGATTTGAGTATTCCTTTTATTTTGGAGAGAGCCGAAAAATACGGTATAACAGAACTTGGAATTTCAGACCACGTCAATATACCTAACTGGATAACTCATTTAAAAAAATCTCAGGAGCTGTTTTTAAAATATAAAAAGCCCGGATTTCATCTCGGAGTAGAGCTTACGACACAGTCCAAGCCTAAGTTCGATTACATAAAGGCGCACGGCGGGTCAGAGGAGCTGTGGAAAACCTGCGGTCCGTTTGAGCCGTTTAAAGGCTATGAGCTCGCTTTGACTGAGGAAGAACTCAGAGAGTGCGGAGTGGAGTATGTTGTGGCAGGTGCGCACTGGCCGTGCTATGCGCAGTATACACGTGAGGATTTGATAAAGGACTATTCTCTGCAAAATATCTATCTCGCTTCTGATAAACGAGTTGACATAGTGGCACATCCATGGTGGTTCGACGGAAAATGGGCAAACGAAAAGGGCGTTTTTGATACTCTGCCGTGGTTTGACGATTTCGGCGTTATTCCAATGTCCGTACACGATGAATTTGCAGCTGCAATGATTGAAAATGACGTCTGCATGGAGTGGAATATTTTAAGCTTTATTGCAACGGACGAATACACCGAGAAATTTAAAAAGCAGTATGCCGAATATGTAAGAATGATGTTCGAAAAGGGCGTTAAAATTACAATAGGAAGCGATGTTCACCACGATTATCCCGATATGAGGGAGGAAGTTGAGAAATTGGCATCCTATGTCGGCTTTAAAGCAGAGGATTTTTCAAAGCCTAAATTCAGAGTATATTAAAAGTTACGTTTAAATAAAAGTCTGTCGGGCAAAAGCAGCTCGGCAGACTTTTTTTACTTGACAAATCAGTGTAGTTAGCTTATACTAACCTAGTGATAAGTTAGTACAAACTAACTTAAATTAAAAGAAAATCGGGAAGGCGGATATTTTTGAATAAGGCTATGAATTGGGTAATGCTGTTATCGCTTATAACTGTGTTTGTTACAGGAATACTTTTAAAGCCTATGCCGAATATGTGGCTGGGCATACTGCACGGAGTATCGGGACTTTTGTTGTTTGTAACTGCTATGATACATATTATTAAACAGCTAAAATTGAAAAAGAAATAAAATAAACGGTGTATTTATCCTGATTTAAGATAAATACACCGTATTTTTATCCGCAAATCTTACTGTTTATTTGAGTATGAGCAGGTCTTTAGGAGTCTTTGTAAAGTTGTAGTGACCGTCCTCAGTGCAGACGATGATGTCCTCTATACGAACACCGAACTCACCCGGGAGATATATACCAGGCTCAACGGAGAGTGCCATACCAGGCTGAAGCGGAATTTCACATGTCTTATTGAACATTGGCTTGTGGATGGAGAGTCCATGTCCCAAACCGTGTCCGAAGTATTCGCCGTAACCAGCTTTTTCGATTACGTCGCGGGCAGCCTTATCTACATCTTTGCAGATAACTCCTGGTTTGATAGCGTCCAAAGCTGTAAGCTGTGCTTTGAGAACAATGTCGTATATCTCACGCTGTTTGTCGCTTACGTGGTCGATACCGATTGTTCTTGTCATATCACTTGGGTGACCGTCATATACAACGCCGAAGTCGATTGTGAGGAAATCACCTTTTTCGATAGGCTTGTCACTTGGAACACCGTGCGGGTTCGAGGAGTTTTTACCGGATACAACGATAAATCCGAAAGCAATTCTCTCAATATCGCGCTGACGTACATACCACTCAAGGTCAAGGGCAACTTCTTTTTCTGTTCTGCCCGGCTCAATTCTTGAGAGGATATACTGGAATGCCTCATCTGTGAGGTTCTGAGCCTTTTCAAGGCAAGCAATCTCGTCAGGTGTCTTAACGCTTCTCTGATCGTCAATAGCGTCAACAAAAGCTGTGCTGTCGCTGAGTGTAGCAACAGGAGCAATCATGTCCTTATATCTGTTAAACTCAGTGTATGTAAGGGCATTTACCTCACATCCAACTACTTTTGCGTTGTGTTTTTTAAGGATTTCGCAAATCTGAGCAGGAATATTATCCATCAGGATAACTTCACAGTCCTTAACAGTATTTCTTGCAAGCTCAATGTAACGTCCGTCTGTCAGGAAGTAGGATTTTTCCTTTGTAATAACGAGAATACCGTTACTTGTTGTTACTTTTGTGAAGTAGTATCTTGCAGGAGCAGAGATAATTATACCTGCGTCAAAGCCTTCCGGAAAATGTGAAGTGAAGCGTTCAAGCTGTGTCATGTTGATACCATTCCTTTCTTTTACATGTTTATATATTAGCTACGTTTAAAAATCTCTTTTGCCGTAACCTACAAAAGAGATATATCTGTCTTGATTCTATCACACGTAATTGATAATTAAAATAGATTTTCAAAACTTTATTAAACTTTTTTACAGCGTAAATGTTAAATACTGTCCATCTTAAAGGCCGTATAATTTTTTTACATCGCTGACAGTTTTTTTGTACTCATCTTTTGTAAAAAGAGTGTTGAGCACAGTTACAAGAGAATTTGAAGAGAGCTTTTCGGGCAAATCAAGGTGCTTTAACAGCGCCTTTCTGAGCTGTTGAGAGTTAGGACAGCCGCTTATTCCGTCTATAAAGAAATCAGCCTTTGTTATAGGCTCAGTTTTATCCTTTTTTTCTCCGACATCCTCGCACAGAGCACCTGCTCTTTCAAATGCTGATAAAATTGCCTGTTTTGAAACTCCCTCAACTCCGAGCTTACCCTCTTTGGAGGGCTGTGTCTTGCGCTTTTCCTTGCCGAAAAAGTCGGGAATATACACGTGTATCACGTCTTTTTTATCAAGCGTCTGAGCCACAAAACTGCGTATTTTAAAGCCTGCCGAATCGGAATCGGTCAGAATAATCACGCCGCATTTTTTAGAGAGCGTTTTTATAAGCTCCAGTTTTTCCTTGTCTTTAAAAATTTTAAAGCCGTCGGTTTCAATTATTGTCGCGTCCACTATTGAGGAGAGCTTTATTTTATCGTATTTGCCCTCTACGATGACGGCCTGTTTTAACTTTATCATATTTAAAGCTTTCCTCTCTGAGTTTTCTGAAGCATTATAAAGAGCTTTGTCACCGTCTGCTCCAAGGTTATCTCTTTATCGAGTCTTGTGCTCTTAAGAGAATAATCCGTCTGAGCTAGCATTGTAATTGCCTGCCTTAAAGCATCGGCTGAAAAGTTTTTGCAGTCGTTTAAGGCATTTTTAACTCTGAATTCTTTGCCCTTATACTTAAAATCGGACACGATTTCACCCTGATTGACATTTGCCGCGGTTGCCGTTTTTGCCCTATACATATCTATAAACGAGGAGGAGAGCACACCTAAAATTGCTATCGGGTCTTCATTGAGCTCCAAAAGCTCTCTTAGCTTGTTCATTGTTGTGGCATAGTCGCCGCGCACCATTGCCTTTGATATGTCGAATATATTTGCGTTTATGTCAACCATACCGCATTTTTCGATATCAGCTTTTGTTATGGCGCGGTCTTTGCAGTATGCACATAGCTTCGCAAGCTCGTTTGACACGGCAGTCATATCGTCACTGCACCTGTTTGAGAGGTAATGAGCCGCACTGTCGTCTATCGTACAGCCGTTTTTTTGAGCTGTCGCGGTGATGAATTTTACTATGTCCTTTGAAGAGCGCTTATTGATTTTAGCCACAACGCCGTTTTTTGAAACAGTGTCGATAAATGTTTTATACCGCTGTGAACGGCGTTCGTTTACCTCCAAAGACATGGTGAGAAATATGAGCACAGTGGTGTCGCACGGATTTTTTATAACTTCTTTGAGCTTCTGATAGTCCGAAGCCGCAAGCTTTTCTATATCGATGTCCTCTACAACCACACAGCGCATATCGCTCATAAGCGGCAGAGCTTCGCAGGCGTCGGATATTTCGTCAATAGAGGCAGTTCTGCCGTCAAATTTAGTATAGTTAAATTCCTCCAAATCCTTTGAAACAGCCTTTGAGCGTATTCTGTCCATATATATGCCCTTGGCGTAGTTTTCGTCTCCGAAAATAAAGTAAAGGTTTGACGGTTCTGAATTTTTTATATGTCTTGCAAAATCACTTTCGTTTGTGAAGAGCAAATTTTTCACCTTCATTCATGCTTTATGTTGAAAACCTCCCTGCCGGAGGCTATTTTAAATTCTTTACCGTCATATATAACGGTCGGAATGTCGTCTGTATTTAAATTTATCTCAACTGAATGAGCGCCGTCGTCAAAAATTATATCGGCGTTTTGAGAATTTAAGGATATATCTAAATCGTCGCTTTTATAGCTGTCGGTAAAAATCTCTGAACAGTAAAGCGAGAGCACTTCATCATAGGTTATACCGCTGTCGGATATAAACGCTTTGGGTGCAAGCTGACTGCACAGCTTTTTGGCATATGAAGTGCCGTTGTCAGAGGTCTGCTGATAAATAAGTATATCGCAGACATTGTCGGAAATGTTGTCCGACAGCGATATCACACTTTGATAATCCGTGTAGCTTTCACAGACAGCAAAGAGTATGTCATATCCGCCGACAGTTATAAGTACAGGCGCGCCTTTTGAGGTGTCCGTATTGTCAGAGTATATTATCAGATTGTCATTATAAAAAATACTCTGCATATACGACATAGCTACAATTATAACACATATGCACACCGCCGCAAAACGTCTGTACACTGCGTTTTTATAGTATATGGCTGACAATATAAAAGCGGCTGATATAATGAGCAGAAGCCTCATCTCAAACTCGGAGAATGAGAGCGAAAACTCGCGGAAATACACGCTTATCCCTGCCAAAGCGGTGATAATTTTAACCCCTGCCGCGCATATAACGGATAAAGGATACGCTAAATATGTAAAAACCGAGCCTAAAGAGGCAAGCAGAGCACATAACGGCGCCAAGGCTATGACTATCGGAATAAACGGTGAGACAAGCACGTTTATGGGTATCGAGATTATAGGTATTCTGATAATTCCGAAAACGGAAAATATAATTAACGCTATATTTGCGCTGAGCGTTACTGAAAAAGCCGAGGCAAAGTGCTCCGCAATATCGTATTTTAAAACAGGCTTTAATGCTTTGGCTGATTTTAAAGCCGAGAGAATGTATGGAGAGAATATTATTATACAAAATGAGCAGGCAACGGACATTAAAAATCCGTAACTGAAAACAGCCCGAGGAGAAAATGAAAGTATTAAAAGAGCGGCTATCGAAAGCGAATTTAATGAATCGTAATCCCTGCCCAAAATCTGTGACAGAAGAAAAATTATCATCATTATCCCTGCTCTTACGGCGGAGTACGGTGCGCCTGTCAAGAGCACATAAAATACGCACGCTAAAATTGAGAGAATGCAGGAAAGCGTTTTGTGCAGAGATAATTTTGAGAGCAAAAACATTACAGCCGCACAGATTATTGATACATGCAGTCCCGACACGGCGAGAATATGCCCTATACCGCTGTCATAAAAGAGCTTTACCGTTTTAGATGACGATATATCGCCCCAGCCGAAAACAGCTTTATTTAAAAGTGAGCCGAGTTCGTTGCCGAAAAGCGTCTGCATTGAAAAGGCGAGCTTTTGCCGAAGTTTCATAAGGTGTAAATACGGCGACAGCGATGTGTTTTGAGTATATTCTATATCGCCCGAGAGCTGAGCATAAACAGCGGAAAAATTGCTGTAAAGAGTTTCCACCGCATTCTCCTTAGTTTTAAAGGTTAAATCCGCCGTTATATAGGTGCCGATTTCTACCGGTAAATTTTCGTAGACGTTCAGCTTTACTGGTACAGGCGTTTTGGCGTCTGTGCCGTCCAGTGAGGTCACACGTATAGACAAAAGCTGTCCATCGTCCGACGGTACGTTTTCATAGACATATCCCTGTACCGAATAGACCTTGTCCGATATGTTTATCTGAGAGTAATTTGATATGTTATACCGCATATTTACAGCAAATACGATACACCCCAAAGAAAACGCCGCGAACGTCAAAAAGATAGGAGTTATACGCTTTGAGATAAACAGCGCGGCAATGCCTGTAAGGACGAATACAGCGCCCAAAATAATACAGCTTTCAGGCGAAAGAGATGTGCAGACGAGCATTGAGAAAAGATATGACGCGGCAATTATAAAGAGCGGGCGGCTTTTAAAAATATCCACTTAATTTTCTTTAAAAGAGCTGAGAGCACCTATTTCGTCGAGCCTTTTTTCAAGATAAGGGGAGACATGCCACATGTCGGCAAACTCCCTGTATTTTTTGTATGCTGACAGTGATTTAGAGTGCTTTTTCTCAGCCTTTATGAGTATATTTTTAGGTGTGTGCTCCATTGAGATAAACTCGGATATCTGTACAGAATAACCGCACGCCTCCAGAAGAGCGCCTCTTATCGAATCGGTTATAAGCGAGGACAGGCGTTCCTTTATTATGCCGTGTTTTGTCATAAGCTCCATTGATTTGTTGTCTATCATACTAAAAAGTTCGTGCTGACAGCATGGAACGGTCAGAATAATTTTTGTGTTCCAGCTTATCGCCTGTACAATGGCTTCGTCGGTGGCGGTGTCGCATGCGTGCAGAGTTATGACCATGTCTATATCTTCATCGTTTTTAAAGCTGCGTATATCTCCGTTTTCAAATTTGAGCATATCGTATCCCAAATTCTGGGCAGTTTTATTGCAGAATTTTATTACATCGTCCTTTAAGTCAAGTCCTGTCATAACAGTCTTTAATCCGCGTACATTTACAATATAGTGATACAGCGCAAAGGTGAGATATGCCTTTCCGCAGCCAAAATCAACTATGCGCAGAGGTTTGTCTGATTTCAGCTTGTCAACACATGCAGCAACGGTTTCGAGATATTTGTTTATCTGTCTGAATTTATCGTATTTTGCGGCTAAAACCTTTCCCTGAGCGTTCATAACACCTAGTTCTATAAGAAAATCGCACGGCTCGCCGTCCGGGATGATATAGTTCTTTTTGCCGTTGTGCGAGAGCTCGCTCATTTTTTCGGCATTCTCAGATGTGTCGTGACATTTTGTTATTTTTATTTTAAGGCGGTTATACTGAGTTATGTGTCTGTCACACTTTACACCGTAAACTACCATTTGGTTAAAGTCATTTTCCAAAAGCTCCTGCGCTTTTTGGCAGGCTTCGTTCTTTTGGCAGTTTGTGTGAAAGACCTGTTTTCCTATGTACTCGATAAACTGATACATTATCTCATTATTTTTCTTAAACGGCTTTATTTCAATCTTTTTGGCGTTGTGCTGAGATGTTTTTTTCTTCTCATTTATACAGGCGTGGATTATACCATCATCAAATACGCTCTTTAACCTTTCGTTCATATATTATCTATCCTCTCTCAATGAATAGTTATTGCTGATAAATCTTTTAAATAATTATATCATAAATATTGTTTTTTAAAAATAATGCTGTATACTTCTACTTAGAGATTAAAACAAACTGAAAGGAACGGTATTTTATAATGAAAGTCGGTACAATTATCTATATCCGTGACAAAGAAACAGACATAACCGAGAAATTCAAATGGTATACGGATAAGGGCTTTACAAACTGCCAGCTCTCTGTAAGACTTGACGATATGGACGAGGAACAGGCACAGCGCGTACGTGACGCCATAGCTGCAACAGGTATGGAGGTTACAGCTATGATTGGTATGTGGAGTGGACCGCAGGTATGGGATTTTTACTCCGGTCCTCAGACACTCGGTATAATGCCTATCGAGTACAGATACCAGCGTATACAGGAGCTTATCCACCACGCTAAATTTGCAAAATCAATCGGATGTAAAAATATAGCTACACATTTGGGCTTTATTCCTGAAAATCCGCATGACCCTATTTTTGTAAGCTTTTTGTGCGCACTCAGATACCTTGTAGACGAGTATAAAAAGCTTGATATGAACCTTTTGTTTGAGACAGGTCAGGAGACACCTGCAACACTTCTTCGTGTATTCGGCGAGCTAAATGCTGACAACGTAGGTCTTAACTTTGACCCTGCGAACCTGCTCATGTACGGTAAGGCAAATCCGGTTGACGCACTTGATATTGTCGGAAAATATGTAAAGGGTGTTCACGGAAAAGACGGCGAGTATCCGAC
>CALXEM010000156.1 GCA_944387335.1 uncultured Clostridia bacterium
CCAAAAGCTTTTTTGCTTTGATAACTTTTACAAATACATCAGGCAAAGCTTTTAGTTCAACCAAAAGATATTTTGGCATGTTTTCCAATTTTCTTGCCCCCTAAACAAAGCATCTGCTGCATATGGATGTGTCCATAATATTTTAATTATATTATCAGCAAAAATCATTCACAAGTACTCAAAACATCTGTTTTTATGTGCTTTTGTAAAATTAGCTTATATTTACGCTTATTTGCTTTAAATAGCTTACAAATACTAATATTCTACAACGATTTTTAGAACAAATCAAGCTGATTTAGACAGGTCAATATATTTTTACAAAAAATATGCCAAAGCATATAGATTTCTGAAAAAATTGCCATATTTATTTATATCATTTATTCAAGCGGTTTAATTTGCTTTGTTATTATTTCTCAAGTAAATTAGCAGTATAGTCAATGTAATTTTCAAATATAATAGTTTTGATTTTATTTTAAAAAAGGAGGAGGATTTAAAATTGACTACCGAAAATAAATATCGAATAATAACAAACATCATTTTGACAGTAGTGCTTGGACTGTCTGTTTATTTCGGAATTAAGTATGCAGCTGTTTTACTGCTTCCTTTCCTGCTTGGATTATTTATAGCTTTTTTATTAAAACCGATTATACGTAGTTTAGCTTCATTTTTTCATATACGCAGAAAAATATCCGCCGCTGTAACAATTATTTTAACATATGCTGTTCTCGGCGGAATTTTATGGTGGGCAGGAAATCTTTTGTTTTGGCAGCTGTTTTTATTGTTTCAAAAGCTGCCGGACTTTTTTTCTAAAGAAATATTGCCTGTAATAAATAAATTTATTGAGTTTATAGCTCTTAAAATAGAAATGTTCAGCGGTGTTCCCGCCGAGGATGTTATAGATATTTCTCCGGATAAAATTATACCTGTAATTACCGATTATTCTGCAAAGGCAGTAAGCTCATGTTCGAAATTTTTATCAAAACTTCCGTCTGTGTTTATCGGAGTGGTATTTACGGTAGTGTCGTCTGTTTTTATAAGTATAGACTACTCGAATATAGTTTCATTCATAACAAAACAGTTTTCACCGAAAATACGCACATGTATTTTTCAGATAAAAGATTTTCTTGTCAATACTGCCTTTAAATTACTCAAAGCATACGTAATCTTAATGGCGATAACGTTTGTTGAGCTTTCAGTAGCTTTTTTGCTCTTACGTATACCTATGGCTATACCGGTTGCATTTTTAATAGCGCTTGCAGATTTTCTGCCTCTTATCGGTACAGGAGGAGTAATGATACCGTGGATAATATTTGAAGTATTGCGCTCTAATTATATTTTGGCAATATCGCTCGGAATAGTTTACGCAATAGTAGCGCTTGTAAGAAACATAGCGGAGCCTAAAATAGTCGGAGCTCAGGTGGGGCTTCACCCGCTCGTGACAATAATGGGAATGTATATAGGCGGAAAAATATTCGGATTTTTAGGTATTTTCATACTGCCAATGCTCATTTTAATTGCAAAAGAACTCAACGACACCGGTAAAGTACACCTGTGGAAAAAATAAAGCTGTCTTATATCCATTCTGCGCGCTCTATTTTGCGCTGTTGTTGTCTTATTTTATTTCTGCGAAGAGCAAGCTGCCATTCACGTTCTTCTTCTGATGTCTCTAAAATTATGCCGGGAACCTTTGTCGGACGTTCATTTTCATCAAGAGCTACCATTACAAAATAAGCCTGATTGACAAGGTCTCTTGAGCCGTTTAGCTGTTCTATATATGCCTTTACGCAAACCTCCATAGAGGTGTTTCCGACATAAGAGATATTTCCCACTAAAACAACTGTGCTGTTAATATGTGCGGCGGATTTAAACTGCAAATGGTCGATTGACGCCGTTGTAACATTGTGGCCTGAGTGACGTCTTGCCACAACAGCAGCTACAATATCCATCCATTCAACAAGTCTGCCGCCGAAAAGACGTCCGCTTCCGTTTATATCTGCGTTTAAAACAATTTGAATTTGCTCTGTGACAGAATCTCTTATATATTTTCGCTGTATCATCATAATTTCCTTTCATAAAATATTGTCTTTAAATATTGTTGTCGTTTCCATACTATTATAACCTTTATTGTCTGTTTAGAAAAGCGCTATTTTAAACACCATAATTAAAAGTGAGCATATTATGATAATTGAGAAGTTTTAAAGCAACTTTAAATTAAGCGGAGGAAAGTAATATGCTCATATATATTCTTCTTGTCTTTTCTATTACGATAGACTGTTTCATAGCGTCGTTTATATATGCCTCATCTAAGATAAAAATACCGTTAAAAAGTGCTCTGATAATATCGCTTATAGGTACACTTTCTTTGGGATTATCCATGACAGCATCTTCCTTTATTGCACAATATATACCTGCTGATGTATGTAAATTAGTCAGCTTTTTTGCCCTGCTTGCAATAGGAGTAGGCAGTGTTTTTCAAACTCTTTTAAAAAAGCTCATAAATAAATATTATCAAAATTCAACAGAGCTTCTTGTACGTATAAAAAGCTTAAATTTAATTCTTAAAATATATGCCGACCAAACTGTCGCAGATTTGGATTCTTCAAAAGAGCTTAATACCATGGAGGCAGTTTCGCTTGCTGTTGCTTTATCTGTCGACTCACTTGCAATAGGACTTTCAAGCGGACTTTTTACAGAAGGTATCCATGTCATATTTATCGTACTTATTCTTTCATTTATAGGACATATTGCTGCTCTTTTAGCAGGTTTTTTTTCGGGTTCGAAGTTTAGCGAAAAATTAAAAATAGATTTGTCTCCTGTAAGCGGAATATTACTTATATTATTTGCCGTTTTAAGAATTTTATAAAATTGTTCAACAATTAAATATAAATATTTACATTTTAAACATATAATGATATAATACCCATATTAAATCTCGCATTTAAAAGGGGTGTGTTTACTATGATTACTAAAAGTTCTGCAAATGAGATTTGGAATTCTGCTATGGTTTTTTTGGAGGAAAGAAAAAAATACTTATTGAAATCCATTTTACTTATAGCTATTGCAGCAATTTTCTTTTCACCTAATTTTATGACAGACAACATGAAGATTTTGATACCTGGTAATACAGTGGCTCTTTTAACATTCCTTTGGGGCAGCGGAAGGCTTCTCAGATACGGTGATATTATAGGTGAAGATCAGTTTATTATTTTTAATCTTATGACACAAAATGAACTATCAAATATAGTTACCGGTGAGAATATAAACTCCAAAAGATGTCTTGTAGCTACCAACACATCAAACTTTTATGTATGCCTTTATTCTGAGGACAGTGTAGACCGTGAGATTGAAGAATATTCAACAACCGATTATACTATGCTAAATGATAAAGAGGGATTTTCCATAGTACATAAAAAGACAGGTGCTGCTGTTACCTTTACTGTAAATGACTTTTACCGCAAGTTAAATAAAAAATTTAATACCCATTTTGCAAAGATTCTTTATATGAAGGACAGGTCTTTTGTAACACCAATGACAATTTTCAGAAAACGATAGGTGGTAATAAAAATGACTATAAATGTATCTATCAATAGGGCATGGAATCATGCTTTATTGCTTATAAAAAAAGAACGACGGCTGCTTCTATGCATCTTCCCTATTTTAGTTGTATGTATAGTATTACTCAATTATATTCCGATACTTGGACTTACATTTATCATAATATGGGCTGGAACAGTGTTTGCGTATATAGATATGCAGAGCAAAAACAGAAAGACTATGGCATCATATCTATCAAATGGTGGATTTTCGGATATCATGCTTGTAAATTCTGATGAATATGGAGAAGTTTTTGTTTTAACTTCCTCGGAAGAATTTATAATTTGCAAACGCACGGATGATGGCAGTGATAAGGTTATAAATTCATATTCAGTAAAGGAATATACACAGCAAAGAGATAAGAATAACATTTACATATCCAACATATACGATAATTCTGAAATATACTTTACAATAACAGCTGAACAAAAACGCCTTAACAGTGAGTTTAATAGGCATTTTGCAAAAACTGTATACAGTAAAGACAGAATGTTAGCTTACAATATGGGAAGCAATGCAAACTATACATTTAAAAATATGTAGTAGAAAAAATATAGCCCCCGCTCGTATGAGCGGGGGCTTATTGTTGTTTAAAGCTGGCTTATAAGATACTGCATATAGTTTATAAAATGTGAAAATACTATGCCAGGCTCCTGAAGATCAGGGCACCATCTTTTAAGCCATTCAAGCGATACATAACCTTCATATCCATTTTCGTTTAACAGCTTAAGTGTATCAAATATAGGGATATCTCCATAACCCATCATTCTATACTGTACTTGACCGTTTACAACAACAGAATCTTTTACATGGACATATTTAACGTAATTTTTTAATCTGTCAAATGTAACGGACGGTGCTTCGCCAAAAAATCTGTAAGGATGATGAATATCCCACAAGACACCTGCATTAGGATGGTTTGTCTTTTCCATTATCTCAAGCATGACCTTGCTGTCAGCATATACGCCGTTTGTCTCCAAAAGCACATATACTTTATTCTTTTTTGTTGCGGCATATTCGCAGAGCTCTTTATACAGCTTTTCTGTCTGAGCCATATTGGTGGGAATTACCTGAGGAAGGCTTGCTCCCATAACTCTGACTGCATTTACTCCCATTTTATCAGCGAGATCAATATATGCCTTTGCCTCAGCCATATATCCGTCAGCATTATCTATACCAAGACAGGCTCCTGATGTGAACATGC
>CALXEM010000157.1 GCA_944387335.1 uncultured Clostridia bacterium
ACAGTTAAATTCAATACGCAGACTATCCCGCTCAAAGAGCTTATTGATAAATCCGTTCTGCCCCTGCTCGTGTCAATGGACATAAAAAATCAGACGCTTAAAATCTCTGCCGACGGTGATTTTAACGGCGACATAGCGTGGACGCAGGAGGCTATAACGAATATAGTTAAAAACTGCACCGAGCACACCGACGAGGGCGGCACTGTACAGATAACCGCATCGGAAAATCCGCTATACAGCGAAATTATAATTTCCGATAACGGAAGCGGTATCGACAAAGAGGACTTAGCGCACATCTTCGAGCGCTTTTATAAAGGAAAAAACTCCGACAGCAAAAGCTTCGGCATAGGGCTGAATCTGGCAAGGATGATAATAACAGCGCAAAACGGCACAGTCAAAGCGGAAAACAACGCTTCACGCGGTGCAAAATTTACAGTTCGCTTTTATAAGGGAGTCGTCTGATACGACGGCTCCCCTTTTTGTTAAGTGACATTTTTGTTATTTTAAAGTCACCTGTATGTCACCTTGACACCGTATCATAAACTTATAAACTACAAAAGGAGATACTCACAATGGAGATATTAAAAGTTGAAAATCTTTGCAAAGTGTACGGCAAGGGTGAAAATCAGGTAAAGGCATTGGACAATGTATCGTTTTCCGTAAATAAAGGTGAATTTATCGCCATAATAGGTCCATCGGGCTCAGGTAAATCCACACTTCTGCATATTTTAGGAGGTGTCGATAAGCCGACAGGCGGAAAAGTGTATATGGACGGCAACGACATCTATGCACAGAATGACGAACAGCTCGCTGTTTTCCGCCGCCGTCAGGTAGGACTTATCTATCAGTTTTACAACCTTATCCCGGTTTTGAACGTGACGGAAAATATAACTCTCCCTGTTCTCATGGACGGACAAAAGGTAAACACAAACCGTTTAAACGAGCTTATCGACACATTAAAGCTAAAAGGCCGTGAAAATCATCTTCCGAACCAGCTTTCGGGCGGTCAGCAGCAGAGAGTATCGATAGGCAGAGCGCTTATGAACGCTCCTGCCGTAATACTCGCAGACGAGCCGACAGGAAATCTTGACTCAAAAAACAGTCAGGAGATAATGTCACTTTTAAAGCTGTCAAACCAAAAATACAACCAGACGCTCATCATAATCACACATGACGAAAACATTGCGCTTCAGGCAGACCGCATACTCGCAATAGAGGACGGAAAAATCACCAGAGACGAGGTAATCCGCCGATGAATATTCTTAACAAAGTAACATTGCAGTCATTAAAGAAAAACAAAACCCGCACCATTGTAACGATTATCGGAATAATTCTTTCAACAGCTTTAATATGCGCTGTAACAACATTTACAAGCAGCTTTCAGGACTACATGATAAGAAGCTCTATGTATTCCGCGGGCGACTGGCACGCTGCACAGACAGACACCTCATACGATACGTTCAAAAAGGTCTCCGCCGAAGCCGAGGTTGACACCGCAATATATATGCAGCATTTGGGATATGCCGAAGCTGATGGGTCGGAAAACGAGTATAAGCCCTATATCTATCTTTTGGGAGCGGACGAAAACGCTCAGAACATGCTGCCTATCCACATAATTTCAGGAAATTTCCCTAAGACAACAAGCGAAATAATGCTTCCCGCACACCTTGCGGAAAACGGCGGTGTTGTATATAAAATAGGCGATACAATAACTCTTCCTCTCGGAGACAGGGTATCGGACGGTTTCACACTGACTCAAAACAACCCGCTCACAGGCTACGGAGAATACGGCGATGAAACGTCTAACGAGGAGCTTGAAATCAGAGAAACCCGCACATATACCGTTGTAGGTTTTTACGAAAGACCTTCCTTTGAGGAATACACGGCGCCGGGATATACTGCAATTACACTTGCAGATAAAGACGTTTCGGAAGATTACATTTACGACGTATATTTTAAAATGAACAACCCTAAAGATGTGTACGACTTTATCGAAACTGAAATGCCCGGCGCCTTTGTAAACGATGACCTTCTGATGATGTACGGCGTATCTGACAACAGCAACTTTATGCTCACCTTTTACAGCCTTATCGCCATTGCGATAGAGCTTATCATGCTCGGCTCAATTTCGCTTATCTACAACGCATTTGCCATTTCCGTATCTGAAAGGACAAAGCAGTTCGGACTTCTCTCCTCTGTCGGAGCTACAAAAAAACAGCTTCGCAAAATGGTTTTCTTTGAGGCTTTTTCCGTAAGTATCATAGCTATACCGATAGGAATTATTGTAGGTATTACAGGTATAGGAATCACTATAATGCTGATAGGCGATAAATTCCGCTCATTGGGTATGCCTATCGATATGAAGCTGTGCATCTCCCCTGTCTCTGTGTTAATCGCCGCGGTGATTGCGCTCATCACTGTTTTGATTTCGGCATGGATACCGTCCAAGAGAGCCACAAAAATTTCAGCTGTTGAGGCAATAAGACAAAACTCTGATATCAAAACCAAGGAGAAATACTCCAAAACCTCAAAGCTCACCTATAAGCTTTTCGGTCTGCCGGGAGTTTTGGCATCCAAGCACTATAAGCGCAGTAAGAAAAGATACCGCGCCACTGTTATAAGCCTGTTTATGAGTATAGTTCTGTTTATATCGGCTTCAGCGTTTACGCACTATCTGACTACATCAATAATAAACAATGTTGAAGCAGAGAACTATGATTTAAGATATATATTCAACACCACTGACACATCACAGACTTTTGGCGAGAAATTTTTAGACGATATAAAATCTCAAAAATCGGTAACAAATGCCGCACTTATTGAAAATTACAGTATTGACGCGCATTTTAACCTAAACAATCTCACCGACCGCTTTAAATCCGAGATGGAAGATTACAGATATGAGACAGACGAAGAGACAAACACTGTACCGCTGTTTATATCGCTCAGCTTTGTAGACGATGACTCCTTTAAAAATATTTTAAAGGAAAATAACTTAAACGAAGCGGAGTATTTCAACTCTGAAAAGCCTTTGGGTATAATTGTCGATAAATTGGACGGATACAACTCAGAAAAAGGCAAATTTATATCAATGAGTGTTTTAAAAGATGGATATTTTTCGCTAGATGCAACTTATCAAAAAAACATAAGCGGATATTACTACGTTGAAGCCTATACAGACGAAAACGGTGAGGAAATAGTAAAATATGCAAGCTATGATGATCCTGATGACATTCTGGAAATAGCGATTAGTGAGTTGACAAGCGATGTCAATTTAAATATCGGTCAAAAAATTGAAAACACGCCGTACTTTTTAAGCAATGGTATGAGCATTATTTATCCGCAGAGCCTTAAAGAAAATATTCTTCCGATGCTCAACGAAATATCGGATTACACCTGCTATATACAGTCAGACAACCACTCCGAGAGCTACACAGCTATAAAAAACTACCTGACCGAAAACGGATATAAAACTGGAGATTTGTATGACTACGCCCAGACAGTACAGGAAAGACGCGATATGATACTTATTATCAACGTATTCGCATACGGCTTCATAATACTCATATCACTCATTTCAGTAGCAAATGTGTTCAATACAATTTCTACAAATATAAGCCTTCGCCGCCGCGAATTTGCAATGCTCAAAACAGTCGGCATGACGCAAAAGGGCTTTAACAGAATGATGAACTTTGAATGTCTGCTTTACGGCTCCAGAGCGCTTATATTCGGTTTGCCTGTGTCACTGGCAATCACCTTCTTAATTTATCTTTCAGTCAATTCCAGCTTTGAAGATGCATTCACTCTGCCGTTGGGCGCAATAGGAATTGCCGTACTCAGTGTATTCGCAGTAGTGTTCATAACAATGCTGTATTCAATGAGTAAAATTAAAAAGGATAATCCGATAGACGCACTCAGAAACGAAAACTTATAACACAATAAACTCCTTATCCATAAAAGGTAAAGCGTATTTCTTTTGAGCAAGAAACGCAACAACAATCAGCAAAAAGTATATGTTTTTTAACACCGCATTGTACTATTATTACCATAAAGGACAAAACAAATTTTAAAGACAATGCTTTTGAAAGGCGGTAACTTTTTGATATGAAACCTTTTATGGATAAGGACTTTTTGCTTACAAACGTTACGGCAAAATTGCTCTACCACAATTATGCCGAGAAAATGCCAATCGTTGACTATCACTGTCATATAAATCCTCAGGAGATAGCACAGGACAGAAAATTTGAAAACATCACACAGGTTTGGCTCGGCGGCGACCACTATAAATGGAGAGCTATCCGCTCAAACGGTATCGACGAGAAATACATAACAGGAGATGCCAGCGGCCACGATAAGTTTATCAAATGGGCGCAGACTCTCACAAAGGCGATAGGTAACCCTCTTTACCACTGGACACACCTTGAGCTGAGAAAATATTTCGACTATGACGGCGTCCTCAGCGAGAAAACAGCCGAGGAAGTTTGGAACTTGTGCAACGAAAAGTTAAAAGATGACAGCATGACTGTACGCGGCATAATCGAGCAGTCAAACGTAAAGCTCATCTGCACAACTGACGACCCTGTTGACTCACTAATCTACCACGAGCAGATTAAGGCTGACCCTACCTGCAAGGTAAAGGTACTGCCTGCATTTCGTCCGGACAGAGCAGTTGCCATTGAAAAGCCTGATTTTGCCGACTATATCAAGACATTGGGCGAAGTCAGCGGCGTTGAGATAAACTCAATCGACTCACTTTACAAAGCGCTCTCAAACAGACTTGACTTCTTCGGCGAACACGGCTGTAAAGCGTCTGACCACGGTGTGGACTATGTACCGTTTGTTTTAGCTGACGAAAATAAGCTTGACGCAATACTCAAAAAGGCGCTAAACGGTGAAAATGTTTCACAGACAGAGCGCGACGCTTACCGTACAGCTGTTCTGCTATTCCTCGGAAGACAGTACGCAAAACGCGGCTGGGTAATGCAGATACACTATGGCGTTCTCAGAAACAACAACACCAAAATGTTTGAGAAAATCGGCGCAGACACAGGCTTTGACACAATGGGCACATATAACTGTGCTGAAAATATTGCACTTTTCTTAAACGAGCTTGACAAATCAGACGAGCTTCCTAAAATGGTACTCTACTCTATCAATCCGTCAGACAACGCTGTTTTGGGTTCAATGATAGGCTGTTTCCAGAACTCTGACGCAGTTGGAAAGCTCCAGCACGGCTCTGCATGGTGGTTTAACGACACAAAGAGCGGTATGGAGGAGCAGATTAAAAATCTTGCCAATCTCTCGCTTTTGGGCAACTTCATAGGTATGCTCACAGATTCAAGAAGCTTTACATCATATCCGCGCCACGACTATTTCAGACGCATCCTCTGCAACGTAATAGGTCAGTGGGTTGAAAACGGAGAATATCCGGGCGACATGGATACTCTGGGCAAAATAGTCGAGGATATATGCTACAACAATACAGTTAAATATTTCGGATTTGAAATTTAAATGAGGCGTTAAAGCAAAACACAGATGCTGTAAAGGTATTCTTTCGCAACTTTATTGCTCTTTTGTATTTCTTTTTTTAAATAATGTTAATTTTTTCACCTTTTATTTTCCTCACAGATATGCTAAACTAATATTATTGAGTAAAATGTTGCTTAGGAGGCTTTAAAAATGAAAAATGTCAATTTTTTCGTTTGTGAACATTGCGGTAATTTAGTAAGCATGATCCACGATTCAGGCGTACCGATGATGTGCTGCGGACAGAAGATGACCCCTATCGTAGCAGGCACAGTTGAGGCAAGCCGCGAAAAACATATACCAGTAGTAACGGTTACCGATAATATTGTCAGCGTTTCAGTTGGTTCAGAACCACATCCGATGACACAGGAACACAGCATTCAGTGGATATACCTTCAGACAGACAAGGGCGTACACAGTAAATTCCTTGAAGCCGGTGACGCACCCGAGGCAACATTTGCCGTATATGACGAAAAACCTCTGGCTGTCTATGCGTATTGCAATCTTCACGGTCTGTGGCTCAGCGAAATTGAGGAGCCTCTGGTATGCGACCTGCCGCCTGTAAACACAAAGAGCGACGAAAATTACGTCGTATGCCGTTGTAATAACGTTACATATTTTGATATTCTCGACGCTATACACAATCAAAATAATATGGACCAGTTGCTGGATGTATTCGAAAATGTAAAGAATACAACAAAGTGCTCCACAGGCTGCGGCGGCTGCTATGATAAGGTAATTACAATTATTTCCCACGCTATGAACGGCTAAAAAGTATAACAGCCCTGCATTTTAAAAAGATACGTAAAAGTTCTTAAAAAAATAAAGTCTTTGCATTATTAAAATGTGAAGGCTTTATTTTTTGTATTCTTAACATAACTTATACCCCACTTCTCAAACGGTGTGTATATATTCTTTACATTCGTGCAGCTTTGTTATGAGTTTTTTAACGTATGTATGACAGTTTTATATCATTTATTATTAAGGATATATGCTACAACAACACAGTTAAATATTTCGGATTTAAATTCAGATGAAGCATAAAAAAAACAGGTACGTTAAAACGTACCTGTTTTTATTTTGTATTTGTTTTGTAAACTATCCTCTTACATAACCGTTATCTGACGGATAGAAATAGATTATATCTCTTAAAACAGTTGAATCCATGTGTCCTGTTACGGCATTTACTGACCTGTATCCATAATCTATACTTTGGTGGGATTCGTTTCTGCCGAAATGAGTGTCGTATGTCTCCTTAATATTGAATACCCAACGAGGCTCAAGCTGATATTGGCCGTCGCCTGTCTTGCGTGCATAATACATGAGCTTCATTGAAAGTATCTCGGCTTTTCTAAATTTAAACTCGTTGTTATACTTTTCAATTATCATATTAAGCGCTTCTGATGCACTCATTATATCGACTTCTTCAATAGCCTCGCCTATCTGCTTACTGCCGTCTACACGTATTTCAGATACATCATCTCCCACTTCAGCCGTGATAGACGTTCCTGTCGGAATAAATGCGACACTGCTCTCCCAACTAACAAGCGGAATGGAGTCTACCGACTGTCTGAAAAAGAGCTTGTATGTCTCATCGTTTTCATCAAGCAGTGAAAGCTTTTCTTCATAATCAGGTTTATCGTTTTTCTGGATATAGTCCAAATTGAGTATCTGCTCTTTGATTATATTTTCTGTAGCTTCATTTTCTATGGCATAGCTTGCTTCAAGCTCAACATTCTGAAGTCCTACGGTTTCAAAGAACTCAATAACCTCATCAGCAGATTGCTCATATGTCTGCATGCCTGCTATATTGGCGTTTTTACGGTAATAGTCGTTTGTGTTTATATTTACGCAGTTATCCTTGCTTCCTACAGGTTCAGTGCCGTAAACAGTGTATGTCTGAAGTTCATCAATCCATTTGCTCATGTCACTGTAATAGAAATACGGAAGGCCTGAGTCACTTTCAGGTGCTTTACATACGGTAATCGATTCATTTTTGTTTTCGTAGGTATTTCCGAAAAAGTCATCGTCATTTGCTTTCACAACATCATTCCATATAACTTTTTGAAGCTTATCGTCATCGAAGTTGAAATCTGTTGCTTCATATATTTTAACTTTATCTCTGTCATACTTGGAGGCTACTTCAAAGGTGTTGAAGTTCACCTGAACATTGTCCGGATTAAACACTCTGTCAGCCATTACATACACAGGCAGCGGAGCATATTTATACGACATTCCGAAAACGCCGAACGCTCCAAAACACACAACTGCCGCCGATATAGCTGCAATTATTTTTACTTTTCTGCTCTTTTTTACATTAGTGTTCTCTTCCATCACTCTCACCTTTCCTTTCTGAGCCTTTTTTAACAACCTCACTGCAAAGAAGCTATATTCACAATATCTTCACATTAACTGTATTTTATATACAACAATTTGAAGATAAAGGGAATATAATGACATTTATTCTCTTTTACACTATTACATTAACATTTTATTAACACA
Organism: uncultured Clostridia bacterium; assembly: GCA_944387335.1. Lineage (GTDB taxonomy): Bacteria > Bacillota > Clostridia > Oscillospirales > Ruminococcaceae > CALXEM01. The sequence goes on from CALXEM010000157.1 coordinate 8,029, forward strand.
AAGTCAATAGTTTTTATATTTTTTATATAATTTTTGTGTTCTTTTTGTGAAGAAATAAGTTGTAAAATAAAAACACTGCTGCATTATTTTAAAATGCGGCAGTGCTTTTTATTTACCGTTATTTTTTACATAAAACTTATATCCCACTCCCCAAACGGTGTGGATATATCCTTTACATTCACGCAATTTTGTTCTGAGCTGCTTTACATGTGTATCAACTGTCCTTATATCGTTTATCTCTGTATCGCTCCATACTGACTGTATAAGCTGTTCTCTGGAAAAGACAATATTAGGATTTGTGACGAACAGATACAAAAGGTCAAACTCCTTTTTGGTAAGCTCAATCTCGCGCCCGCTTACATACGCCGTACGCATATAGTGGTTTACCCTCAATTTGTCAAAGCGCATATTTTCTTTAAATTTACCGACTCGGCTGTAATACCTCATCAAAAGCGCCTTTACCCTTGCGCAAAATATCTCAGGCGAAAAAGGCGTTCTGATATAGTCATCGCACCCGCGCTTAAATGCTTTCAGTTCTTCCTCGTCGTCAGGTTCTCCCAATATTATTACAGGAATATCCGATACACCCGAAAAGACATCAAAGAGCTCCTCGCCTTTTGAATCCGATAATCCCGGCCAAAGTACAACAAGGTCAAATTTTTCTTTTCCGAATTTATCAAACATTGTCTTACTGTCGGTTGTGCATACAGCCTCTATTCCATTTTCTTTTAATATATTTTCTATAACTTCATTTAACTCGGCAGTTTGAGCCGCAACTAAAACTCTATATGTTCTTTCCATAAAACTCTTTCCCCGTCAAAACACCATATATTTATTAGTTTTATGATATAATCAGGTATTTATACTCATTCTTTTTAGTAAGTATAACACGAATAAGGTATAAAATATAGTTGAAATTATTAAAATGACGTTATGTAAATTCAAAATTTAAAAAAATATCAAACTTGTATCACATTTATAAAATATACTTATTTACGGATTAAATTATGGATTTAATCCCAGATTATACGGTTTTGTACTTTTCGGAGGGGGTATTAACCGTAACGGAAAGGCAGATGATTTGATGGAATTTTTGGAAGAGGCGGCTCGCTCACTCTCCAAATATCTCTACAAACAAACATATTTTTCAGGAGTTTGGTTAAAAAGAAAGTATAAGCGTATTCGCAGACGTATGCGCCCTGTCGGCAAAAATGTTTGCCTTAATTTAAAAGGCTTTTCCGACAACATGCTCATAAAGTCAAAACATATCGCACACGGACTTAATGATAAAAGACAAGCTGTTTTTAATAGTTTTTCGTGTATTGGCAAAAACGATTTAAGCACAAATTTAAAATCGGCTTTGCATTATGTACCGAAGGTTATGAGCTATGTAATGCCGGTAGTCGCTCTTACAGCATTTTTCGGAGTATATGAAGCGTTCATGGGTAAAACACTTGCTATTTCCGTCGTATATGACGGAAAGAACATCGGATACATCGCCGATGAAAGCGTATTTAACGACGCACAACAAGCAGTAAGTGAACGTATAATTTATGAAGAATACGAAAAGCCCATTGATTTTCTTCCGGAATACACACTTTGCTTTGTGGACAAATCGGTTCTCTCCGACTCGGACGAGCTTACCGACCGCATTATAGAAGCCTCAAACAATCAAATTGAGATGTCAAGCGGTCTTTACATTGACGGCACTTTTATAGGTGCTGTAACTGACAGTAATGCTCTCATAGAGGTTTTGGACGCAAAGCTGGATGTTTTCAGACAGGAAAATCCAAATGCAGAGGTTACCTTTACAAATAAGATTGAGATAAAGAGCGGATTGTACCCTGTAAGCAGTATAGTTGACACAAGCAATATTAAAGAGGAAATGAACGAAACTGTTCAAAGCGAGCAAGTATACACAGTTAAAGAAAACGATACTCCTCTTTTGATTGCAAGCAGAAACGGTATTGCTTATTCCGAGCTTAAAGAGCTCAATCCTGATATAGAGGAAACCTTGCTCATCGGTCAGGAAGTGCTTATTCAGAGAGCTACACCTAAGCTCAGCGTATCAGTAGTTGACACAGTAGAATATACGGAGGAAATCCCGTATGAATCCACTACTGTTGAAGATGACAGTGAGTTAAACACTTACGAAGAGGTAACGACTGAGGGTAAAAACGGAGAAAAGAAAATAACCGCCAAGGTAACATATATCAACGGTGTTGAATCTGAAAGAACTATTTTATCAACTGAGGTTGTTTCCGAGCCTGTTGACGAAGTTGTAACAGTAGGTACAAAAGAACCCGTTGTATCATATCCGAGTTATTCTTCATCGTATTCATCATCTTCCTCTTCATCCTCTTCTTCTCAGAGCGCAGGCAGCGGCTTTATCTGGCCGGTTGCAGGAGGATATGTATCCTGTGGAATCTGGGGATATGCAGGCCATACTGGTATGGACATTGCAGCACCTGTAAATACTTCGATATACGCTTCAAAATCGGGTACCGTAGTTTTGGCAAGCAATAGCGGACCTTATGGAAAACATATTATTATTGACCACGGAAACGGTGTAACAACACTTTATGCACACTGTAATTCACTTGCAGTAAGCGTGGGAGACTATGTTTCACAGGGTCAGGTTATAGGCTATGTTGGCGCTACCGGAAATGCTACCGGAAACCACTGCCACTTTGAAATACGTGTAAACGGTTCTTATCAAGATCCTGCCGACTATGTTGGCTGATAAGTTAAAAACGTCAAACAGATTATTTTCTGTTTGACGTTTTTTTATTATGCTTACATTTTTCTAAAGCCTTCTATGCACACTGTTCTCATTTCCTTGTAATAATACGAGGACAGCTTTCTGTAATCCGCATTATAGCTGTGCGAAGCTATGAGTATTCCATCTGGCGTTCTGTTCTTTATTTCAACAACCACCAATGTATGCTTAAAGCTGTCAGTGAATTTAAGCTGAATAATATCGCCTATTTGCAGCTTTTTAATACCCTCGTCTTTGCCGAAAGGCCCCTCACTCTCATTCTGAGTTAAAAAATTATACAGATAGTCCACACCGCTCCATGCTGGAGAGCGGCTTTTTATATTCTCGTAATACCAACCGTAAACAGGGGTATAATTCATAACGGGCGCACCGGCATATATGCACTGAGACGCAAAGTTGGCGCAATCCCCTCCCATCTGCTCAAAATCTGTATATCTAGGATTTCTCGAAAACGCCCATCTGTGAGCATATCTGACAGCGCTTTCCCTGTCATAAGCATGTATTTTAGCCATCTATAAAACATTCCTTTCATTAACTTGATTTAATTTGCCAACAATCCTTTTATAACTAATACGGCATATATAATATATTTAAAAAAATATTGTTTTATGTTCGCATTTAAAATAAAATGTTATATAATTTAATTAGTACAAATTATGAAAAGAGCTGATTTACAATGAAAGCGGAGATACTCTGCGTAGGAACAGAAATACTTTTAGGAGATATAGTAAATACAAACGCCTCATACATCTCAAAACGCCTTGCCGCATTGGGTGTAGAGGTTTATAACCATACAGTAGTCGGCGATAATCCAAACAGATTAAAGTCAGCGCTTAAAATAGCCTTTGACAGAGCCGACACCGTAATAATGACAGGCGGCTTAGGCCCTACCTATGACGATTTGACAAAGGAAACTGTCGCCGAATATTTTAACTTGGAAATGTTTGAGGACGAAAAATCACTTAATGAAATAACCGCATACTTTAAGCGCACAGGCAGAGAGATGACTGAAAACAACCGCAAACAGGCGCTTTTTCCTCAAGGTGCTGTAATTTTCCCAAACGAGAACGGAACTGCCCCGGGTTTTGCGGTACAAAAGGACGGCAAAACAGCTGTCTTGCTCCCTGGACCTCCTATTGAAATGATGCCAATGTTTAAAAACTCGGTTGAACCTTATTTTCTGAGCATGACTGACGAGACGTTAGTATCGCAGAATATTCACATATTCGGCATGGGAGAAAGTACCGTTGAGACTAAGCTTCGTCCTCTTATGCTCGAAAGCACAAATCCCACCATTGCGCCATATGCAAAGCGCGGAGAGGTTCGCCTGCGCGTAACAGCAAAAGCTCACGACTATAACTCTGCACATTCACTGTGCGAGCCAATGGTGCAAAAAATATGTGATATGCTCGGAGATGTAGTATACGGCGTAGATATAGACTCGCTTCAAAACGCTGTTGTACATGCGTTAAAGGAAAACAAGCTGCACTTGGCGTCAGCTGAAAGCTGTACCGGAGGCATGATTTCCTCACGTATAACTGATATTTCGGGAGCGTCGAGCGTATTTTCCTGCGGAGTGTGTGCGTACTCAAACGAGATTAAGGAAAAGGTTTTAGGCGTATCGCACGACACGCTCGATAAATTCGGAGCTGTATCTGATAAAACCGCTTTGGAAATGGCGCGCGGTGTAAGAAAAATCTCAGGTGCTCAGATAGGTATATCCACAACCGGTGTAGCCGGTCCTGACACTGACGAGGGTAAACCTGTCGGACTTGTATATGTCGGCATAGACTCTCCGTGGTACAGCGATGTACTCGAACTGCACCTAAGCCGCGGACGCCGTGATGAGCGCGACGACATACGCTATATGGCGTCGTCCCATGCGCTCAACTTAGTTTTAAACGCAATAAAAAAATATAAAGGAATAAATTAAATGAATGATTTAAACTCTGTAAAGGAGATACTCACAAAACAAAAAGAATATTTTTCAAAGGGATATACACTCGATGTAAACCACCGTATATCCTCTCTTCAGCTTATCTGCTCAGCCATAAACGAGCATATCGACGACATATCAAAAGCTTTATATGAAGACTGCGGAAAGTCTGAACAGGAAAGCTACATGACAGAGACAGGCATGGTTTTGGAGGAAATCGAGCACACAATTAAAAATCTGAAAAAATGGGTAAAGCACTCCAAAAAGCACTCACCCATATCTCAATTTCCTGCAAAATCCTATGTTTTGCCATCACCAAGAGGCAGTGCGCTCATTATTGCGCCGTGGAATTATCCGTTTCAGCTTGCAGTTATGCCGATTATAGGCGCTGTCGCGGCGGGAAATACTGTTGTGTTAAAGCCCTCTGAATTAGCGCCTGCAACTGCCAATGTTTTAGAAAAAATCTTTTCTGAGGTTTTTGAGGACGAATATATATCGGTAATACAGGGTGATGCTGAAATATCCTCTGCCCTCACGTCTATGAATTTTGACTTTATCTTCTTTACCGGAAGTGAAAATATAGGCAGAAAGGTGTATTCAGCCGCCGCACAAAATCTCACACCAGTTGTTTTAGAGCTTGGCGGAAAAAGCCCCTGCATTGTAGCGCAGGACGCCGATATAGCTCTTGCCGCACGCAGAATTGTTTGGGGCAAATTTTTAAATTCAGGACAAACCTGTGTAGCGC
>CALXEM010000158.1 GCA_944387335.1 uncultured Clostridia bacterium
AGGTGTGTATTATTATCTCTGACATTACCCGCCGCTGGCAGCAGTCCAGTACATATCTGCCAATCTTGGTGGAGCGTCTCAATCGTGCCGGAATTCCTGATGAAGATATACTCATACTGTGCGCAACAGGCACACACCGAATCCAGACTGAGGAAGAGCACATTGCTTTGGTCGGCGAAGAGCTCTACCACCGTATCAGATTTATTGATCACCAATGCGACGACAAAGAGCACCTGACATACATGGGAACAAGCAGCAGAGGAACTCCTGTATGGCTAAACAGCTATGCTATGTCATGTGATAAGATCATTCTGACCGGCGGAGTTGTTTATCACTTTCTGGCAGGCTTCGGCGGAGGTAGAAAATCCGTCGTTCCGGGTATTGCGGGACGTGAGACTATCAACACCAACCACAACAACGCATTGAACCCTAGTCCGGGCAGCGGTTCCAATCCACGAGTATGTAACGGCAACATGAGCGAGGACAACCCATTCCATAGCGACCTTATGGAATGCGCAGCCTTTGCTAAACCTGCCTATCTGCTCAACGTTGTTGTTGATGACAACTATCAGATAGTTGGTGCCTTTGCCGGAGATTGGAGAAAAGCTCACCAGGAAGCTGTCAAAGTTGTTGAGAAAATGGATGGAGTCCCCATTCCACACCGCACCCCTCTGGTCATTGCCAGCGCAGGCGGCTATCCAAAGGATATTAACCTCTATCAGACATCCAAAACACTTTCCAATGCCATGGCTGCAACAGCGCCGGGCGGAACTATAATTCTGCTCTCACAGTGCCGTGAAGGTTTTGGAGATCCGGACTGCGAAGCACAGCTTTGCACTTATGAAACAATGGAGGAACGAGAGAAAGTTCTGCGAGCTGACTTTTCTATCGGCGGATTTATGGGATTTTTGTTCGCTGAGGTAGCAGAACGCTACCATATGATTTTGGTTACCGACATTCCCAGCGAACGTTTTAAGCGCACAAAAATACGCGTTGCACGCACTTTGGACGAGGCACTGACTCTCGCCGCAGAATATAACAGAGGAACTCTGGAAGGAGTTGAAACAACTCTTATGCCTTACGGCGGAAGTACTTTTCCTATGCCTCAGGAGTAATTATTAAATAAAGGTGCACAACACTTTTGTTAATGCTCAACCTAACATGGTAAAACCAAAATTTCACAAACGAACCCAGTTCATTTGTGAAAAAGCAGTATGAATCTAGTGTAAACTGCTTCTGCTTTTGACTGTTTTTAAAGGTTAAAATTCTAAAACCCGCTTGTAAAACACAAGCGGGTTTTTATTTAGATAAAATTCAGCCTTTACATATAATATCATATCAACAAATAAAAACGTCGGTACAAGATCATAACATTTCAAAAATATTATAAATCTTGTACCGACGTTTTTCATACCTGCAATTTTAAATATACTCAGTTTTAGATAAGCTGTTTTATAAATTCATATATTCCAAGACTCTTTATATCTTTAAGATATTTTGTAACAGTTTCTCTCAGTCCCGCTATTTCAGCCAGACTGCATCCCCAAAAATCAGCATTACTCATAACAGAATAAACAAGCTTATCTATATCGTCATTTCTGTGAGCGTAAAAGAACTCGATAACGCTCACATCGTCCTTTACGGTATATTTTCTGCCGTTGTATTCGGCAGAAAGTCCGTCGCCGCAGATTTCACAGCCATTATAAAAGAGAATATAAAACGCAAGCGACGCCGCAAGGCACTTCGGGATTTCTCTCTTTATTTTTATATAATCAAGCATTGCAGGCAGTACTCTGGCTCTCCATTTGGAGGTCGAGTTTAACGAAATACTCAAAAGCTCATGGTCAATAAACGGGTTTTTAAACCTTTCAACTACCGAGTCGGCAAACTCGCGCAGTTCATTTTCTGGCAGTGTGAGCGTCGGCATTATCTCGTCATACACAGCCTTTTTCATAAACGAGTATATTACATCGTCCTCCATACACTCTCTGACGATATTTTTCCCCGCCAAATATGCACCGAGCACCATTGAGGTGTGTGCTCCGTTGAGTATGCGCACTTTTCTTTCCTTATACGGTTTACAGCTGTCTGTTATCACAACAGGCAGTCCCGCTCTCTCAAACGGAAGTTCCTCCTTTAACGTCTCGGGCGCTTCAACAGCCCAAAACGCAAATACCTCGGCTGTATCTATAAGCTTGTCCTCATAGCCGTTTTCCGCGTTAAGGCTCTCCTGCTCGCCTTTCGGAAATCCTGTAACAATCCTGTCGACAAGTGTTGAGCAGAAAATGTTTTCTTCACTGAGCCATTTTTCAAATCTGTCGCCGAGCTCCCACTGACGTGCATATTTCATCACACATTCTTTGAGCGCTTTTCCGTTGTCGTCTATAAGCTCGCACGGCAACACAACAAATCCGCGCGCATTTTCTCCAAGACTTTCAAATCGCCTGTATAAAAACTGCGTCAGCTTTGCGGGATAAGCTGACGGCGGTGCGTCTTCAAATTTACAGCTGTCGTCATAGACTATACCCGCCTCGGTAGTATTGCAGATTATGTAGCGCATTTCGGGATTTTCCGCACAGGCAAGTATTTCCTCATAATCATCATATGGGTTAAGACAGCGGCTTACACACGATATAACACGCTTGTCGTTTACCTTTTGCCCTTTTTCAAATCCGCGCAGATACAGTGTGTACAGTCCATCCTGTTCTTTATATGGCGCTGTGTTGTTGTGCTTTCCAACAGGCTGAACCAACACGACCTTTGAGTTAAATCCCGTCTTTTCGTTTAACACATCTATGAAATAGTCTGCGAACGCGCGCAGAAAGTTGCCCTCTCCGAACTGAATTACGCGCTCGGGAGCAGTTTTAAGCAAGTACCCGCTGTACCCTGTCTCCTCTAAAGTTTTATAAGAAAGCTGTTTCATATATCCGTACTCCCTTTGTTTCATTCTCGCCGCTTACAGCGTGATTCCCTGTTTAAATATTGCCATATCATGAAAACCTGCAATTTCAGATTTAACGTATTTTCCCGACGCTGTTTCAATTACAAAGTCAAAAAGTTTCTCGCCGAGTTTTTCAGCCGATATTTCCTCGATTATAACACCGCAGTCAAAGTCTATCCAGTTCTTTTTCTTGGAGGCAAGCTGAGAATTGCTCGAAATTTTAACAGTAGGAACAGGAGAGGCAAACGGTGTACCTCTGCCGGTTGTAAACAGCACAATATGTGCCCCGCTCGCCGCCAAAGCTGTTGCCGCAACAAGGTCGTTTCCAGGTGCACTCAAAAGATTGAGCCCTCTCTTTTTAACTATATCTCCGTATTTAAGTACGTCCGTTACAGCGGCACTGCCCGATTTCTGCGTACAACCGAGGGATTTATCCTCCAAAGTGGATATACCGCCTTTTTTGTTGCCTGGTGACGGGTTTTCATAGACAGTCTGGCCGTTTGACAAAAAGTATTCCTTAAAGTCGTTGACAAGCTTTACGGTGTCGTCAAAGACTTTTTCGTTTTCGCATCGGTTCATAAGCATTTTTTCTGCTCCGAACATCTCAGGAACTTCTGTCAAAATCGTTGTTCCGCCCTTTGATATGAGCAAATCCGAAAACGCGCCGACAGTCGGATTCGCCGTTATGCCCGAAAGTCCGTCCGAGCCGCCGCATTTTAAGCCGACGATTAGCTCCTTACAGCTAACCTTCTCCCTTTTAAATGACTCAGCATATCCGCACAGCTCTTTTATAAGTTCGAGAGCGTCAGAGATTTCATCGTCGGACTGCTGGCACTCCAAAAACTTGACTCTGTTTTCGTCATAGTCTCCGATGTATTTTTTAAGAACACCGATATTGCTGTTTTCGCACCCTAAACCAATTACAAGCACACCTGCCGCATTCGGGTGGTTTATAAGGTTCGAGAGGATTTTTCGTGTATTCTCCTGGTCCTCCCCCATTTGAGAGCAGCCATAAGGGTGTCTGAATGCCGTAATGCAGTCAATGGAGTTGTTTATAAACTTCTGCGACTGTTTTTCTACCGCTGAGGCTACATCATTTACACAGCCGACAGTCGGAATTATCCAGATTTCATTTCTAACACCGACTTTTCCGTCTTTTCTACGAAAGCCATCAAAAAAGCGTTCTTCGGTCTGAGAAAGAGCCTGACTTTTCGGCGTGTATTTATATGTTACGGTTTTGTCGAGATTGGTCTTAAGGTTGTGCGTGTGTACCCACTGACCCTGCTTTATATCTTTCGTTGCTGTGCCAATAGGGTTTGCGTACTTTATGACATAATTGCCGTTTTCAATGTCGCAGACAGCGAATTTATGCCCCTGTTCAATGTCGTCTAAAAGCATTATGCTGATATTTCCGATATTCACAGTAGCGCCCTTTTTGAGAGGCTTTAACGCAACCGCCACATTGTCGCTTTCATTGATTTTTATATATTCCTTCAAAAATTAAGTCACCTCTTTTGAGTTATAGGGAGCTGCAAAAACAGCTCCCCAATAGATTATAACTAATCGATGATTATTTTCAAGCATACAGGATATTCTGTATCAATATCTTTGTCAACTTTGATTTCAAGCGCGTCATAAGTTTTCTCAAATGTTACATTTGCGTCCTCATGTCCGAGTACGGAGATTCCGAGAATATCAAATTCTCCTGTACCAGGCTGCTTCTCCTCAGCTTTTTTATAGGATTTAATTTTTACGACGCCGTCTTTCGGAAAACGCATTACAAACGCATACAGAACGCCGTCCTTATATGTAAATCTTATATCCTCGCTTGTAAATCCGCTGCGGTTTACGTCTGTAAATGCACCCTCGGCAATCTTTGTAGGACCTTCGCCGTAAGTCTGCCAGTAAGTTGAGCCATAAATGGCTTCGCCGTTTACTTTGAGCCAATCACCGATTTTCAAGAGAATATCTGTCTCCTCATCTGTGATTGTTCCGTCGGATTTAGGGCCCACGTTTAACAGAAGACAGCCGTTTTTGCTGACAATGTCGACTAAGTCACACACGATGTCAACAGGATTTTTAAAGTCGTTGTTTTCGGTGTATCCCCATGAATTTTTAGCGATAGCTGTGTCTGTCTGCCACAGGTCAGGGCGGATATTTTCAAGCTGACCTCTCTCGACGTCGAAAACTGCTGTCCTGTATGCATATGCATTGTATTTGTAGTTTATTGCAACGCCGACGCCCCACTCAGCCGCACGGTTGTAGTAGTAAGCGGCAAATTTTTTGAGGTACGGCTTAAAGCCTACATTGTGAATCCACCAGTCAAACCAGACGATTTTCGGCTGATACTTGTCAACTAATTCGCAGATACGAGCAAGCCACTCCTCGCAGTGCTCTTTAGTAGGAGGTGTACTGTGAATATCGTGTGTCTCATGCGGATTGCCGCCCTTCTGCTGAACTCCGTAGAAGTCAACAAACTCAGGGTTTTGTATATCGGAATCATAGTCAAGTCCGCCGCTGAAAAACCAGCAGTGCTCAGCGCGATGGTATGATGCAGTGAACACCATGTCTCTCTTTTCAACAGCTTCTTTCAGTTCTCCTACAACGTCTCTGCATGGTCCCATGTTTTTAGCGTTCCATTTTGAAAGCTCGCTGTCGTACATCTGGAAACCGTCGTGGTGCTCAGCAACGGGCATTATGTATTTAGCTCCTGACTTTTCGAAGAGCTCCGCCCACTTTTCAGGGTCGAATTTCTCGGCTTTGAACATCGGAATAAAGTCCTTGTAGCCGAATTTATCCAGAGGTCCGTATGTCTTGATGTGGTGCTCGTGTTCAGGCGTGCCTTTCTGATACATTGCATATGGGTACCACTCATTTACAAAAGCTGGCACGCTGTAAACGCCCCAGTGAATGAATATACCGAACTTCGCGTCCTTGTACCACTGCGGAACCTCATATTTTGACAACGACTGCCATGTGTCCTTAAAAGGGCCTTTTTCAATAACCTTATCTACTTCGATGAGTTTTTCTTTAACTGTCATTTTCTTCACCTTTCTTTACTGCAATTTTTAAATGTTAGTCTATCTTTGAAAAATCAATCATGACTTTAAGCATATCAGCGGCGTTTTTATCAAAATCTGCAAACGCCTTTTCGGCGTCTTTAAAGTAATATGTATTTGTTATCACTTTGTCCAAATCGGCTTTTTTGTCCTTTACAAGGTCTATAAGCTCAACAAAGTCCTTTTTCAGCGCGTTTCTGCTTCCGAATACGTTGAGTTCCTTTTTCTGAATGAGCGTAAAGTTGAAGTCAAGGTTCTTTTTGCCGACACCAATCAAAACTACCTTGCCGCCGAATGCCGCTGAGTCTATGCAGTTTTGGAATGTGCTTGGAAGACCTACAGCCTCTATACAGACGTCAAAGCCGTAAGTGAGCTTATTGCCGCGCACGTCAATCTGTCCCGTAATTTCACCGACGGCTTTTTCAAGCTCATCTGGAGAGCTGTTCAAAATCGCACCGTCAAATCCAAAAGTATCGACTGCGTATTTGAGTTTGTTTTCCGAGACGTCGCACATATACACTTCTCCGCCGAGCGCCTTTGCCGCACAGCCTGCCAAAACTCCTATCGTACCAGCTCCGACTACGAGCACTTTATCTCCCTTTTTAATGCCCGCTCTCTGTACTCCATGGTAGCTTATGCAGAAAGGCTCGATTGCCGCTAAAGTTTTAGCATCCAGTCCTTTGCCGTCGTATATGCGCTCTATCGGCATTGTTATGTATTCGCAGAACGCGCCGTCGCGCTGACAGCCCATTGTCTGGTTATCCATGCAGGCGTTTACAAAGCCACGCTCACAGCTGCTGCACTTTGTACAGTTAAAATACGGGTTACAGGTAACAACCATACCTTTTTTGAGCCCATACTCGTTTTCGTCTATTTCCTCAATCACCGCACTAAACTCATGTCCCGGTATTCTAGGATAGTCAAAGTAAGCGAATGTTCCGCGGTAGGAGCCCAAATCACTTCCGCATATTCCGCCATACAGCACCTTTAAAAGCGCCTCCCCCGGTTTTCTTTTTGGCATGTCGATTTCCTTTATCTCGACTTTGCCCGGCGCATTTATGTATATAGCTTTCATTTTAATATCCCCTTTTGCTTTAGCGTGTTTTATCTATATATGTCTCGTCCCAAATAACGGCAGTTTTCAGAGGCGCACCCTTTGAGTAAATTTTATTGTCGTATGTGTGTTTAGGGTCGCTTGTAAATTCGTTTTTGTCGATAAGCTCAACAATCTCGTTGTAGCGGCTGTGTTCGAGGATTTTTATAGCCTCCTCCATGTGGTCCTGTCTGAAATTGATTGAGCCGAATATCAGCTGATTTTTAAATCCAAACGGCATTGTGTCGAATTTAACCTGAGGTCCGAGCGAAAAGCTGTTGTAAATTCCGTTGCATCCCAAAACTCCGTATTTAAACGCAATGTCGTGCTCCACTTGGCTTCCGCTGACTCCTATAAATACGCTGGCGGTTCCGCCGAGCTCGTCTTTAATTGCAGCGGCAAGCTCCTCGTTTGACTTAAAGTCATTTTTAACATAGCTCGCTTTAGCCTCTCGTACAGCGAACGAAACTTTCGGGCTGTCGGGCTCACTTCTTGCGACAAACACAATTTTAGCGTTCGGATATTTCTGACGGATAAGGTCGCCGATGAACATACCAGTCGTTCCGAGTCCAAAAATGCAGACTCTCTTAAATGTCTCCTCACGTGCAAGCTCTCTCGCCTTTTTTTCATCGCACTTGTACTGCGCCATCTTTACACGGAAGTTGTGCGCCTCGCCCAAGTCCTCCATGCGCTCTCTTTGGAATATCATGCAGGCGTAAGGGTCGGCAAATACGAGTTTTTTGGCGAGTGATAGCGGAATTTTTCCGTCCTTTACATATCCGTCAGGGATTTTGAGCAGCATGTCTGGGTTATAGTAGTTCATATCTGAAAATAGTCCGTCCGCCTTGTCACAGCCATATTCAAAGTAGTCCTCTTCCTCGGTGTAACGTGTCGGGTCACAGCTGTTTCCGCCGCGTATGAGAACTATTGCAAATCGGTTTTCAGACGGTACCCACACAACGCCCTCGTGTCCGTTTATGAGTCTTTTCTGACCCTGCGGAAATTTTGCATCAAGCTCCCCACGCTCGCCCATGTGCATGAGCTCGTAGTCAGTACCGCAAAAGCCTGCAAATACGGTCTGAGCCAAAATGCCCTCTTTCTCCTGCTCGCCGCGAAGTCTTCTTCGGGCGGGATTTATGATTTCAACGTCGCCGTATACAATCGGCTTATCATTGCTGTTTTGAAAAGAAGTTCCCTTTACAACCATATAAAATAGCACCTTATTCAACCATGTTTATAATTTTTGGCGGTACGCACAGCGCATAAAATTCTTAAAATTCCCTTGCGTTTTCGCCTCAAGAC